>CAWUTT010000018.1:0-3555 GCA_963925635.1 uncultured Pseudomonadales bacterium
GCCATTATTTCAAGGGGCTGACATTACCCCTTGGGAGGGGCAGAGCACTAGTTACCAAGTGGGTTCTGACTCGCCCAGCCTGCACTTAGGTGTGGAAGAGCAAAACGAAGTAGGCTTTAAGTTGAACAGTGACGGTAGTGCATATTTTTTTGCCACTCAAACTGGGCACATACGGCTCACGGATCAACTTGCTTTTAGTCAACAGCAAGGCATTAGCGCTTTTGCCTTAGACACTAATGTTAATCGCCTATTTGGGGCGGCTAATAAGCAGGGTGAAGTGCTCATCGCTCAGCCACAATACACCACAAGCTACCCCAGAGGTACAGAGCGTCTCATTACTCCTAGCTTGATCTATCCCTACGGCGATACCCCCATTGCCTTGCCGGCAAGTTTTGGTGAGCCCACATTGTTGGCCATTAGGGATGCAGAAGACGCTCTTATCATCGTGGCGGCCAATGCCTCCCATGAGTTGGTTTTAGTTGAGTTAAGCAAAGATCAAAACTTTATGACTGAAGAGGTGACGCTGAGCGCCGCGGTCTATGCCCTGCCAACCTTGAGTTCTATGCCCTTTAAAATTCTTATTTCACCTGATCAGCGCTGGGTCATGGCGGTAGATCGGGATGCTAACCTGAGTATTTTGGATGTTAAAGATAGCCAGAACCCACGTTTGAATGGGGTTCACAAATTGTCTGATTATGCTTTAAATGACGTGCAGTTGCTGCTGGGTGGTTCGACCTTGACCGTAGCTGATGTGAGTGGGGCTATGAGTCAGTGGTTCATGATTCGTGACCAAGATAATCACTGGGCATTAGCCCACATACGCGACTTTGAGCAACAGGATGGTGCCCAATTGTTGGCTATGGAGCATCGTCGCCGTGGCTTTACCACCGGTGATGCAGAGGGTAATGTGGCTTTTTTTAGTGCCACAGCAGGGGTTCAGGTGCATCAACAACACCTTATCGATGCACCTATTCAGTTTATTGCCATGTCACCGCGAGCTAATGCCATGCTGGTGGAGAATAACACAGGGCAGTTGAGCTTTTGGCAAGTCGATAACAAGCACCCCGACACCTCTTGGAAAGCCCTGTGGCATAAAATCTGGTACGAAGGCTATGAAAATCCGGAGTATATTTGGCAGTCCTCAGCGTCGTCTAATGATTTTGAGCCAAAATATAGTTTAATTCCATTAGCCTTTGGCACCTTGAAGTCGGCCTTTTATGCCATGTTGATGGCCACCCCATTAGCCATTTGTGGCGCTATCTACACCGCCTACTTTATGGCCCCCGCCCTGCGCCGCAAGGTGAAACCGCTCATTGAGCTGATGGAAGCTTTGCCCACGGTAATTTTGGGATTTTTAGCGGGCCTGTGGTTGGCGCCGTTTATAGAAACTAATTTAGCCAGTGTGTTCACCTTATTTGTTGTGGTTCCCTTCGGTACCTTGCTGTTTGCCTACTTGTGGGCACAGTTGCCCAAAGATCTGGGGTGGCAATTGCCAGAAGGCTGGGATGTGCTGGTTATTATCCCTGTGGTGTTGGTTCTTGCATGGTTATCTATGCCCATCAGTGATGCGCTAGAAGCAAGCCTATTTGGCGGTAATATGCGCCAGTGGGTGAGTCGGGACTTAGGCATTAACTTTGATCAGCGTAACGCTTTAGTGGTGGGCATTGCGATGGGGTTTGCGGTTATCCCAACCATCTTTTCCATTACTGAAGATGCCATCTTTAGTGTGCCAAAGCATTTGACCCAAGGCAGTTTGGCCCTCGGTGCGACGCCTTGGCAGACCCTTACCCGCGTGGTTATTCCAACGGCAAGCCCGGGTATATTTTCCGCCGTAATGATTGGTATGGGGCGTGCGGTTGGTGAAACCATGATTGTTTTGATGGCCACCGGCAACACGCCAATTATGGACATGAACATTTTTGAAGGCATGCGTACCTTAGCGGCTAATATTGCAGTAGAGATGCCAGAATCGGAGGTGGGTGGGTCACATTTTCGCATTCTGTTCTTAGCTGCGCTGGTGTTGTTTGCCTTTACCTTTATGGTTAATACCTTGGCAGAAGTGGTACGACAACGTTTACGTCAGAAATACGGTTCACTGTAAGAGTTAAAGATGATGAGAATTGGTGTAAGACAATGGTTTGCAAGTGGTTTGCCCTGGATCTGGCTTAACGGCGCGGCGGTGGCGATTAATGTCATCATGGTGGTGGGTCTATTGGGATTGATTGCAGTGCGAGGTCTGGGGCATTTCTGGCCAGCGGCAATTTTACAGGCAGAGGTGCGAGTGCAGCAGGAAATGACCACCCTCATTGGTTCCATTGCTGATGATGAGCTAGTGAGTGCCGATCAACTGCGTGCAACCGGCGTCGAGCTTCCAGTGGGTCAGGAAAGTGCTAAGCGGCTATTGATTAAAGCGGGCAACCGAGACGTCACAGGGGCCGATTTTTTATGGGTGTTAGAACAGGACCTTAAGCAGCTAAGTTACCCTAAAGAAGTGATGACACTAGAGCGCAGAGAGTGGGGTAATTTCTACGGTCGCTTGGTTGCTGTAAAGCAGGCGGGTGTCGTCATTAGTGATCGTGACACTCAAAATGATGCTCTGCTGTGGGAGCTTTTATTGGAGCGGGTGGCGCGTAGCCTAACTATTTATGATGACATTAAGCGTATTGAAAAGGGCACCATCGGTGATATTAACTATGCTATCGAACGCTTGCGCTTAGATCAACGAGGCCTGGAATTAGAAGACCTACTGACGCCTATTTTGCAAGCTGAGCTGGATGCTAAGCGGGGCGTATTAGACCGGCGTTATGAAGGTTTGCAGCAACAGTTGATCGATCTTTACGGCGCTTTTGAGCGCGACTCGATGATGGCTGAGACCATGTCTGGGGCGCAGGTGGAAATTAACCTTTCAAAAATAGTGCGTGCATTCCGGCCTAATGACATGACGGGCATGGAGAAAGTTACTTTTTACATGTCCAAGGTGTGGGAGTTTGTTAGTACAGAGCCACGAGAAGCCAATACAGAAGGTGGTGTTTATCCTGCTATTTTTGGCACGGTATTAATGGTGCTGCTCATGTCTGTGATGGTGACACCGATTGGTGTAGTGGCGGCCATTTACCTACGTGAATATGCGAAACAAGGCTTTGTGACGCGCATTATTCGCATTGCAGTTAATAATCTCGCAGGGGTGCCTTCCATTGTTTATGGTGTGTTTGGCCTGGGTTTCTTTATTTACTTTTTGGGTGGAAATATAGATCAGTTATTTTTTGCTGATGCCGCCCCAGCGCCTACTTTTGGTACACCCGGTTTACTATGGGCATCGTTAACCCTGGCATTATTGACCGTTCCCGTGGTTATTGTTGCCACTGAAGAAGGCTTGTCACGTATTCCTCGTGCCGTGCGTGAAGGCAGTCTAGCCTTAGGCGCTACCAAGTCTGAAACCTTATGGCGTGTGGTTTTGCCCATGTCCAGTCCGGCAATCATGACGGGTGTTATTTTAGCTGTGGCACGGGCGGCAGGTGAAGTGGCGCCTTTGATGTTGGTGGGCGTGGTCAAGTT
>CAWUTT010000019.1:0-21339 GCA_963925635.1 uncultured Pseudomonadales bacterium
AGTTCGCGCAGCGCAAAACTAGAATTAAGCGCTGCAACACCGGGCAAATTAACTAATTTACGCTTAAGAGTTTGCTCATACTGTTCTATAGACTGCACCACAACACGTAGTAAATAATCCACGTCTCCAGACATAATGTAGCACTGCATGACTTCATCCATGGCCACTGCTGCACTTTCAAACTGTGCCAATATCTGTTCGTCGTGGCTATTGAGTTTCACGGTCACAAACACCACCACCCCCAGCCCCACTTTTTTGGCATTAACCAAGGCCACATTGGCACTAATCACTCCACTTTCTTGCAGACGCTTAATACGCCGCCAACAGGGCGTATGCGATAAGCCAACCTGCTCAGCAATGGTGTGCACAGACTGACTTGCGTCTTTTTGCAGCTGTTGTAATATCTTTATATCAAAAGAGTCTATCTTCATATTTAACCAAATTAGGACAAAAGTCCTATATTTTCAAAAAATGTAATAATAATATTGCACATTAGTAGCTTATTTTATAGCAAGACGCAAAAATTTTCCAGCTTAAAGAGGGCATACTGGTTATCCACATCACGCCATTACTATGAGACTCGTTAGCCATGACCAAACCACTTGCCCACCAGCCCCAAGACTTATACGAGTGTTACCGTCAACAGTCTGGCCAAGTGTATATGAATGGTGTGCAAGCCCTGGCTCGCATTCCCATGGCCCAAGTGCGTCGCGACCAAGCTGCAGGTTTAAAGACCGGTGGTTTTATTAGTGGCTATCGCGGTTCTCCACTGGGTTTGCTTGATAAAACTCTGGTCCTTGCAAAACCTTACTTAGATCAATATAACATTCGCTTCCAACCCGGCGTCAACGAAGAGTTAGCCGCCACTATGGTGTGGGGTTCGCAACAGCTTCACCTCTCTAAAAAAGCTCAATACGATGGCCTGGTGGGCATCTGGTGTGGTAAAGGGCCAGGTGTAGATCGCTGCTGCCAGACGACCAAAGTGGGGCCTTAATGCGGGTATTAGCGACGGCCTACTTTAAGTTATTGGCCATCAAGGATGAATATGCATGAACAGGCTTATGCGGCTTAGTTGGAATTAGTTCGGATTAGTTGGGATTAGTTCGGATTAGTTGGGCTTAATTGGGCTAATAAAACGCTTTTACCAAGCGCGTTCAAGGCAACTTTTATAGGTTTGAAAAGTCTAGCACCAGCAAGAACTAATGGGAATATTTGCTTATTTGCGCCTTGGTAGGGAGTGGAACGACGTAGCCCTGCATCCTTCAACAAGAAGACTTGATGCCTAGATCAATTGCGGGCAGAATAAAGGCACTTTTTGTGCAACGGAGCCCTTTGCATGCGCCCACACTTATCCATGTCGCGTCGTACTCGCCGCACCCCTTTTAGTAGCCGCGTAGAGGCTGCCGGCGCGAGTGGTTACACGGTCTATAACCACACCTTATTAGCCACTTCATTCCGTGGTATAGAGGTAGATTACTGGCACTTGTGTGAAAATGTTCAAGTATGGGACGTGAGTTGTGAAAAACAGGTGACCTTGATGGGGCCAGGGGCTAATCAGCTGGCTCAATATATGACGCCAAGGGATCTGACCCATGCCAAGGTAGGACGGTGTTACTACGTACCTATGTGTGACGAAAACGGCAACATGATTAGTGATGGCGTCGGCATTAAGATCAATGATCGGCATTGGCGTTTGTCGGTGGCAGACTCCGATGTATTACTTTGGGCCAAAGGCCTCGCTGTAGGCTTTGGCTTAGACGTGGAAGTAAGGGAACCCGATATGTTCCCCCTAGCCGTGCAAGGACCCAAGGCTGAGCAGCTTATGACCCGTGTATTTGGTGAGGCCATCAAAGACCTTGGCTTTTTTGCCATCGCACCTTTTATTTACCAGGGCCAACGTATGAAGGTGGCGCGTTCTGGCTGGAGTAAACAGACCGGTTATGAAGTGTTTGTTAATAACCCTGAAGTGGGCACTCAATTGTGGGACGAACTATTTGCTAAAGGCCAAGATCTGGATGTGCGCGCAGGCTGCCCTAACCTGATTGAACGCATTGAAAGTGGACTCATGTCTTTTGGTAGCGATATGGATCATTCAACCACCCCTTTTGACATCGGTTTAGAAAGGTATATTAACCTAGATGCCAAGATTAACAGCCTCAGTTTGCCCGCCCTAAGAAACCACACATCGACCCAAAAACTCATGGGTTTGGTGCTCGAGTATCACCGCAGTTTAAGCGATTTAGATGTGTTTGTGGGTGATCAAAAAGTGGGTTGTATTCGCAGCCAAACCTACTCGCCTAAATACATGCGCCGCTTGGCCTTTGTCATGTGTGATTTAGCTGCCCTCAATGGCGCTAGCACCGTTGAGGTTAATACTGATCAGGGCAAGGCTACTGGCACTCTCACCAGTTTACCTTTCGAGTTTGACGCATTGGGACTTATTGCCTGTCGTTAATAGGATTAAAACACCAAAAGTAGCCCTCCCAGTCTCAAAAGTGACTGGCTAGACTTGTGTATTTCCACAACTAGAAAGCTGGCGTATATTGCGCCCACATGTTTACCCCCTAATCTTGTTTGGTCGCAACCTATGAATCCAGAACTTTCCATCACTCGGCTATCAACCTCTAATCTATCGATCAGTCGGCGCACACGTGCAACCCCCTTTACTAGCCGAGTTGAAGCCGCAGGTGTGCATGCCTACACCATCTACAATCACACGCTATTAGCCGCTAACTTTCGCGGCATGGAAGATGACTATTGGCACTTGTGTGAACATGTACAAGTGTGGGACGTTTCGGCTGAAAAACAAGTGGCTATTAGCGGCCCCGATGCCTATCGCCTCATCCAATTGATGACCCCTAGAGACTTATCCAAAGCCCGCATTGGTCGCTGCTTTTACGTGCCACTTTGCAACCCTGAAGGGGGTATCGTTAATGACCCCATCGCCATAAAGCTAAGCGACAATGACTGGTGGTTATCCATTGCTGATACCGACGTCATGTTGTGGGCTCAGGGCTTAGCCATCGGTTTTAACTTAGACGTTAGTGTGACCGAACCCGACATTTGGCCCCTTGCTGTGCAGGGCCCCAAGGCCGAACAGCTCATGGCCAGAGTATTTGGGGAAAGTGTGCGCGACATTAAATTTTTCCAAATTAAGCCCATGTCCTTTCAAGGGGTCGACATGCAAGTGGCTCGGTCTGGCTGGAGCAAACAAGGTGGCTTTGAAATTTATGTCAACGACGAAAGCCTAGCTGGGCCGTTATGGGATGAACTGTTTGATAAGGGCCAAGATCTCAACGTTGGTCCTGGCTGCCCTAATGGCATCGAGCGCGTTGAAAGTGGTTTACTGTCCTTAGGCAATGACATGGATTATGCCACTACGCCTTTTGAATGCGGTCTAGACCAATACGTTGATTTAGATGCCAACATTGAAAGCCTATCTCTGGCGGCTCTACGCCAGCATGTGCCGCAGAAAAAACTCATGGGTTTAGTCATTAACCAGACCTGTACCGTTTCTGAAACAGACGTCTATTTAGGTGATCAATGGGCTGGAGAAATCACTAGCCAAGCCCCTTCCCCTAAATATGGGGTACACTTAGCGTTTGTCTTGTGTTCTTTGCCCGTTTTAGGCGATAGCCTAACGGTTGACGTGCGCACCAACCTTGGTACATTACAAGGCCAACTGACGAGCCTACCGTTTAACTTTGAGACGCTAGGTTTGACCCCACAACTCGCTGCTGAATAAGCGCTATAAGGCAATACTATGAGCAAATCTTCTTTTTTAGGCGCCGACACCATTGCGCTCCACAGTGGCTATCAGCCGGAATCAGATCATGGCTCTAGGGCAGTGCCTATTTATCAAACAACATCCTATGTGTTTGACAGTGTAGACGAAGCCTCTGCCTTATTTAATGTGGAGCAAGGTGGTCATATTTATAGTCGCATTACTAACCCCACTGTGGCGGTGTTAGAGCAGCGACTGGCCGCTTTAGAAGGGGGTGCAGGGGCTATTTGTACAGCGTCTGGTATGAGTGCTTTGTTTGTGAGTTTTTTTAGTCTGTGTTCTGCAGGTGATCATATTGTCAGTGCTGCGCAAATATATGGCTCCACAGTGACACTCCTCAAGCACACCCTTAAGCGCTTTAATATTGAATGTACTTTTGTTGATATTAATGATCAAAAAGCCGTTACTGAGGCGATACAAAGCAACACTAAACTGGTGTTTTGTGAATCCATTGGTAACCCTGGTCTTGCGGTATCTAACTTACCTGCCATCGCCAAAACAGCCCACGCACAAGGTATTCCATTAGTGGTTGATGCAACATTTGCCACTCCCTACCTTAACAATCCTATTGAGCATGGCGCTGATGTCGTGGTGCACTCAGTGACCAAATGGATTGGTGGTCATGGTGTCGCTGTAGGGGGGGTCGTTATCGATGGGGGCAATTTTGATTGGCTTAAAAGTGGCCGTTTCCCAACACTCACGCAACCTTATGAACCTTTTCATGGCATGAATTTTTGGGAAGAATTTGGGCCTGCCGCTTTAGCCATGCGCATTCGCTGTGAATCAATGCGTGACATAGGGGCAGCGATGGCGCCCCATAATGCGTTTTTGTTATTGCAGGGCTTAGAAACCTTAAATCTGCGGATGCAACAGCATGTGTCTAACGCTCAAGCTATGGTCACTTGGCTGCAACAACAAGACGCAGTGGCTTGGGTTAACCACCCTGACATCAATGCCAACGCACATACTAAACTACTGTTCCCCAAAGGTGCAGGCTCAATGCTCACCTTTGGCGTTAAAGGTGGGCGTAACGCGGGTGCTGCCTTTATCGATGCGCTACAACTGTCGTCGAACCTAGCTAATGTGGGCGACTCACGCACGCTGGTGCTGCATCCAGGTAGCACTACCCATTCACGTTTAAGTGAAACAGACCTAGTCGCTGCTGGCATCGGTGCCGACCTGATACGAGTTTCTGTAGGCATAGAAAACCTGAAAGACATACAAGCCGACTTTAGCCTAGGCTTGCGGGCAGCAGCTAAAGTTGTGGCCCATCAGGCGGAGGCGTAACCATGTATATTCAAGTTGATAATGCCAACACCTTTATTGCCACTGGCGGCAAACCTTTTGACGCAAAACTACCCACAGTGGTGCTGTTACACGGTTCGGGTACCGACCACCGTGGATGGGCATTGCAGGCAAGGTGGTTCGCCTTTCACGGTTACAGCGTATTTGCGCCCGACTTTCCGGCCCATAGCTTATCTGAGGGTGAAGCCCTGACTAGCATCGAACTCATGGCTGCCTGGCTCCTTCGAGCATTAGACACAGCCAAAGTGGACAAGGTCCATTTAGTGGGTCACTCCCAAGGCTTCTTAGTGGCGTTAGAGGCTGCAATTTTGCTAGGTGATCGTCTTAAATCAGTTACCGCACTGGCCACTGCCAGCGCTATCCCAGTCAATGCTGCACTCGTAGAAACGGCCCAAACCAATCCTAAAACCGCTGCAGCGATGATGTTACAGTGGGGCTTTGGCAATAGCCATCAGCATGGTGCGAGCGCTGTACCAGGCATGCAACCCATCGGTATTGGCGCGCGCATTATGGCTAACAACCCTTTAGCCATAGATTTAGCGGCTTGTAATGCTTATACCCAAGGTCCCCAAAGAGCACTCCAGCTTGCCAAGCTAGGCTGCCCAAGTTGTGTAATTTTGGCGGGACAAGACCGTATGACTCCTAAAAGGGAAGGCTTGAAACTGGCGCAAGCATTAAATACACCCGCACAAGTGGTGGATGAGGCGGGACATATGCTGCCCATGGAAGCCCCAAAAGAAAGTCTTAATCTGATGAAAAAATTTATCCAATCTGTAGAGAAATAACCATGGCCAAGTTGATCAATAACGCATTATCGGCAACCACACCCATCAAAAAGGTGGCTGTTATAGGGGCTGGTACTATGGGCGCTGGCATTGCAGGCCAAGTGGCTAATGCTGGCGTGGAAGTATGGTTATTGGATCTGCCCAGTGCTGGCGACAGCGCTAACGCCTTAGCCGAACGTGGCTTTAAACGCCTAAAAAACATCGGTTCTCCAGGTTTAATGAGCAATGAAGCCGGGCAACTGATTCATTGTGGCAACACTGAGGATGACTTTGGGCAACTTGCTGACTGTGATTGGATAGCTGAAGCCGTGGTTGAACGCTTAGACATTAAGCAAGCCTTATACCGGCGTATTGAAGCCATCACAGGTCCCAACACCATTGTTACATCCAATACCTCAACCATCCCTATCAGTTTGTTGACTGAAGGTATGCCTCAGGCCTTTTGTGAGCGCTTTGCCATTACCCACTTCTTCAACCCCGTGCGCTTTATGCGTTTGTTAGAGCTCGTGCGCGGCGCCCACACTCGTGATGAGGTGATCGATACCTTAGAGCGGTTTTGTGAGAGTAATTTAGGTAAAGGCGTTGTGGTGTGTGAAGACACACCGGGATTTTTGGGTAACCGGGTGGGTGTCTTTGCCATCCAATGCGCCTTGCATACGGCCTTTGATATGGGTTTATCACCCGCTGAAGCCGATGCTTTATTTGGTCGCCCCATGGGCATCCCTAAAACCGGCGTATTTGGTTTATACGATTTAATCGGCATCGATCTCATGGCTGATGTGGCCAAGAGTCTAGAAAGCATCTTACCAGCGGGTGATGCGTTCCACCAATATGCCCAACCCATTGCTCTGATGACGCAAATGGTGGCCAACGGACAAACGGGTAACAAAGGGGGCCAAGGTTTCTACCGAGACGATACATCAGGCAGGCAAGCGTTAAACTTGGCTAGTGGGGAATACCAAGCAACTGCCCGCTTGCAGTTGCCCTTGGCACAAGAAGCAGAGACCCATGGTGTAGCTGTGTTACTCGATGATGACAGTACCTTTGGGCGCTTCGCATGGCAGGTGTTGTCTAGCACACTCAATTACGCTGCAGCGCTTATCCCTGAGATCGGTCGCAATGTTTTACCCATCGATGATGCCATGAAATTAGGCTACAACTGGATTTATGGCCCGTTTGAGCTATTAGATCAGATTGGATCCCAGCGTGTAGTTGAACGCATGCAAAAAGAAGATCGTCAGGTAGCACCAATGCTGTTGCTAGCGGCCCAAAAACAGGGCTTTTACCAGGTTATTGCAGGGCAATTATGTAGTTTAGACCAAGATGGTCAGTACCTGCCGATTAAAAGGCCAGCAGGGGTGCTGCGCTTCTCTGAATTACGCCAAACTCTAACGCCTCAATACAGCAATGCTAAAGCCAGTTGGTTTGAGTACGATAACGCCGCTATTATCGAATTTCACTCTAAGGCTAACGCCTTAGATAAACAATCGATGGACGTTATTCGCCACGCTCTTGAGCAAGCGCAAAAGCGAAAACTGCGGGGTGTTGTGTTGCACAATGACGCGCAACATTTTTCCTGTGGAGTAAATCTAGTCGCCTTTCGCGAGTTCTTTGAAACCCAAGATTACAAGGGTATGGATGACTTCCTCAATCATTTTCAACAAACCATGCACGCCATTAATCAGTGTCCCTTACCGGTCATTGCGGCTCCTGCTGGCATGTCTATTGGCGGAGGTTTTGAAGTAGTGTTAGCAGCTGACCATGTGATTGGACACGCCAATTCAGTCATGGGCTTGGTCGAATCGAGTGTGGGCGTTGTGCCTGGTGGTGGCGGTTGTAAAGAGTATCTTTATCGCTGGTATGAGGTGCTTGGCGATATCAAAGCTGCGGCATGGAAAGCCTTTATGATTGTGGGTTATGGCTGGACGGCGACATCGCCTATAGAAGCCACTGAACAAGCCATGCTTTACCCTGAAGATCAATACATGATGAACCGAGATCGGCTATTGAGTGAAGCCCTATCGCAACTGGATAAAGTTAACAAAGCCAAACCCCGCAAACCATTGCCTATGGCAGGCGAAGACACTTATCGTGAAATGATGGACTGGTTATTCGAGGCTGAAGACCAACAAAAGATCACCGCCCACGATGTGGTCGTAGGTACCGAGCTTGCCCGCATTTTCACGGGTGGCAAAATCAAAGCTAACACCATGATGAGTGAACAGGATTTATACGATGCCGAGCGGGATTCTTTTTTACGCTTAGCCCAATCAGAAAACACTCAAATTCGAATTGTAAGTATGTTAGATCAAGGCAGCCCGGTGAGAAACTAGTGCCTGCCGATTAGTAATAATCGGCAACATTTAGCAACATTTTGCAACAATGAGTTACACAGAGATTCGCTAATACATTTATCAAGGTATATCTGTTAATGCTACTATAATTCTATTGCTGTCAGTTTATTAAACTGACTAGCCATGTGCCCTCTAGGCGTGTAGTCTGTCCCTAAGAACAAGAATTTTACACCGTAATTAGGGGAGCTTTGCTATGCTACATTGGTTTACTAATTTGAGTATTGGCAAGAAATTAATCACTTCTTTTTTGTTAGTGGGTATTATCCCTTTTGCCGTACTAGGCTATACCGCCCTAGACGCTTCAACCAAAGCGCTGAAGCATGAGGCGTTAATGCAACTTGAGACTGTGCGCGGTATTAAATCAGCGCAAATAGAAAACTATTTCCAAAGACGCAAAGATGACTTGGATATGCTCAAGGATACCCTGGAACGGGTACAAAAGAGATCAGATAGTTCAGTTCAAGACCTTGATACCGTGCTATCGGGTGGAGAGACTGATTACTACAAGAACTTTATAGATAAGTACGATTATTACGACCTCGCTCTCATTAGACCAGACGGTTACGTTTTCTATACTGCGGCCAAAGAGGCAGACTATCAAACTAACATTAAAAACGGTGTCCATTCACAAACAAACCTAGGTCGACTGTTTCGCGAAGTCATTGCGACTGAAGGATTTTCTTTTGTTGATTTTGAACCCTACGCTCCCAGCAATAACAAGCCCAGCAGCTTTATTGGGCGAGCCATTAAAGGTCCTAAAGGCAATGTCACCATGGTGGTGGCCTTACAGATCTCTTTAAAAGGTATGAATAGAATCATGGGCGAACGCCATGGCATGGGTGTGACAGGCGAATCTTATTTGATTGGTCCTAACTATTTAATGCGTTCAGACTCCTTAATGGACCCTATTAACCGCTCTGTGAGTGCATCGTTTGCTAACCCTCAATTAGGCAGTGTTAGGTCTAAGACTGCAACGGCGGCCCTGGCAGGTGACACTGGCTCCGCTAGCATTGTTGACTATAAGGGCAAGCCTGTTCTTTCGTCATACATTCCAATTGATGTATTTGGTATACCTTGGGCTTTGATCGCCGAAATCGATGAAGCTGAGGCCTTTAAAGCTGTTGAAAAACTCAAGAACTTGGTAGCTATAGTTGGCGTACTTGGCCTTCTATTTATTATATTGATTGCCTATTTTATCGCCAGATCGATCAGCCGCCCCATTATTTCTCTATCTGATTTGTTTGTCGAACTGGATAAAACGGGTGACTTCTCACTGCGCAATGAGATCACCTCGACTGATGAAGTTGGCAGAATGGCAAGCGTGGTCAATCACCATTTAGAATCTCTACAAAATGCCATTGGAGCGGCCAATAAAGTGGTCATGGAAGTTTCTGATGGTCAGTTTGAGAACCGCATTAATCTTGAGTTAAAGGGTGATTTAGCCACCTTAAAAGAGGGTGTCAACAATTCTGCTGATAGCGTAGAGAAAACCATGCATGGCCTTGAACAGGTGCTCAAAGCCATTGTCACGGGTGACTTCAGTTATCGTTTAGAGGGTGTTGAGGTAGGTAGTCACTTCCGCTCTACGCTCATCAAGACCATGGAAACCATGGAGCAAGCTATTGGTGAAATTAACCAAGTAATGAACGCAGCCGCATTAGGTGATTTTGACTTACGTGTCACCACCCCACTCAAAGGTGATTTAAATCAACTGAAGATGAGCGTTAATAATTCCATTACATCCATTGCCGAAGCCCTGAGTGAAACCACCGTGATGGCAGAAAAAATGGCCCATGGCAACTTAACTCAACGTATTACTGGCCAATACAAAGGCCGCTTAGAAGAATTGAAATCAGCACTCAATAGCTCTGTAGAGAACATGGAAAAAACCGTGTCCACGGTGTTACAAGCCATCGACAGTGTGGCTTCAAATGCTAATTCTATTAGCGGCAGTTCTGATGATCTTTCCCAGCGCACTAGTGAGCAAAGTGCTTCATTAGAGGAAACGTCCTCTAGCATGGAAGAAATGGCGGCCACCATTGAACAGAACACAACCCGAGCCAATGAAGCCAGCAGCCTTGTGGTAGGCACACAAGAAGACTCCTCCAACGGGGTGGCGGTGGTTAACAAAGCCGTTGAGGCCATGGGTGACATCGAAAAATCGAGCAGTAAGATCGTACCCATTATCACCTTGATTGATGGCATTGCTTTTCAGACCAACTTGTTGGCTCTTAACGCTTCTGTGGAAGCCGCCAGAGCTGGTGAACATGGCCGAGGATTTGCAGTGGTCGCGGGGGAAGTTAGAACCCTTGCCCAGCGGGCAGCCGATGCCGCTAAGGACATTAAGGTGCTGATTGAGGACAGTTCCAACAAGGTTAAAGAGGGCCGTAGTTTAGTTAACCAGACGGGTGAAGCTTTATCCTCTATTAGCACATCAATCACTAAGGTCAGTGATATTGTAGCCAAAATCGCCATGGCAACCAGTGAACAAACTGCAGTGGTTAACCAGATCAATTCTGCCGTCGGTCAGCTAGAGAATGTTAACCAACAAAACGTAGCCCTTGTTGAAGAGTCTTCGGCTTCTAGTTATTCCTTAAGTGATCAAACCAGAGCCCTTAAGGATCAGATTTCCTACTTTAAAGTGACTTCTTCCGGCATTAACACACCGATTGTTACCCCACTCAGGCCTACCGAACAGGTGAAATCTGCTGAACAAGTGTTTGGTAAGGAGACCTTAGCGGAAATAACCACACCCGCACGAAGAAGCCGACCAGTGGCTGATAAAAACAGTGATGACGATTGGCAAGAGTTTTAACACAAAGCGGATATAAACAGCCGGTTCACTCGCCGGCTTTTTATTGCAAGCGGCGCTGCGACTTTAATGGAAACGCAGTTCTTATGCGCTGCAGATGATCAAGATCAACTCGGGCCACAGCAATACCTGGGCCTTCGCCTAACTCCACTAAAATCTCACCCCAAGGGTCAATGATCATTGAATGGCCAAAGGTTTGACGATGATCATGCTGACCACCATGGGACGCTGCCAACACATAACACTGAGTCTCAATGGCCCGCGCTCGCAATAACGTGTGCCAGTGTGCTTGGCCTGTGGTTTTGGTGAAAGCTGCTCCATTGACGATAATTTGAGCTCCCAAATCAACCAGCTTAGCGTGGATTTCTGCAAAGCGTAAATCATAACAAATAGTCAAACCGATCTTACCCACAGGGGTGTCGACTACGACCAACTCAGCACCCGCTTCAAAAGTATCAGACTCACGATAACTGCCGTGGCTATCTTTGATGTCAACATCAAACATATGAATTTTATCGTAACGTGCAACCTCAGCACCCTCACTGTCGTAAACAAAGCAGGCTGAGCGCACTTTATTAATATCCCGAATACCCTGTTGACAAGGTATAGTGCCACCAATAAGCCACACATTGTTAGCCTTGGCTTGCTGTGATAACCACAGCCGCAAACCTCGTTTGGGTAGGGACGCTTCGGCGCCGTGTGCCACCATTTGAGGATCACCAAACACTGCAAAACTTTCTGGTAGCATAATAAGCTGCGCACCTTGTGCACTAGCTCGTTGAATGAGTGATGCCGCTGCTAATAAGTTACTTTCCACACTCAGTTTACTAACCAGTTGCACGACCGCAACTGCCGGCCCTAGGCCCGTTAAATTAATAGCAGGATTTAACCCAGTGGTTGCATCATTCAACGGGGATGACATTTCCAATACGCTCCTGTATCGACTGATTTTGGTAGTCTTTATCGAAAATTTTCACCAATTTGACATCTGGATTATCAAGCGAGCCCACCACCTCGTAGCGGGCACTGGTAAAGGTGGATAACTCATCACCGATTAGTTTGTTGACTAGGTAGATCATGCCACTTAGTTGTGGCAGCCCCGCAATTAAAGCAGCTAACGGTAGCTTTTCTGCTAAGGGCAAGGTCACTATTAAATTATTATCGACCCGCCGCTTATTAAAATCGATCCAGCCATCCATGGATAAATTCAAGGCCGTGGACTTTAAAGTTAAAGGCGCCACAGTAGACGCAAGGCCATGGTCAAAACGATACAGCACCGCGATACTGTCGAAGTTAAATCCTGGTTCAATAATGTCAGAAAAATCCAACTTAACCCGCTGCATTAGACGATTCATATCAAGCAGAGCTAAGATTTTAAGGCCTTTTGTTGCCCCTGGTGCCGCAGAGAAACTGCCCTTCTTAATACGCAAGCCCAGATCACCACTAGCGTCCTTAACAGCAAAGGCTAAAGGAGATCGAGGCCACTCTAATTGTACCTCTAGAGCAGATGTTTCAGCGACTAGCGCAGGACCATAGCCCCAGGCCACTAGCAAACTGCTAATATCACTCGATTCTACTAAGCCCGTAAACTGAGTGCGATGAGCTCCGTCTACCTTGTCCCAAATAAGATTACCTTGCAAATGGCTATGGCGAATATAAGCGTCGAGGTCATGTACATTCACTTGGGTGCCTTGGCGCCGGGTTTTAAACTGCCACTGGCCAAAAGATTCGCCATTTTTAAGCAGTTCATTTATCGATACATCGGCATCTGGAAATTTACTGGGATCAATGTTTTCTAGTAAATCAACATCTTCATCGGTTTCAGTGTCGGCTTCTGGGAAATTTAAATGGGCGTGGTCCACTTGAATCACTAACGGATGGTGAGCCCCAAAATAATCTACTTGGCCAGCCAGCTGCTCTGAAGTTAGGCGCAAACGCCATGGCTCAAGCGTTGACGCCTCTTCTGCCGCAAGCTTTTCTAGGGTCAGTGTGGTTTGGTCGATATCCAAGCCAAACCAAGTAGCGCGTTTTATTTTCACATCAATTTGAGGCAGTATAAGCCCTGCAGGTGGCTTATCTGCAAAGGCTGGGTCTGTAGAGGCTTGGTCTGCCGTTACCGACCACCAGTTCATGCCCTTTTTATAAAGCTCCCACCAGGCTTCTACATCAACAAAATCAATCTGCCCACCTACCTGCCATTGACCCTGCTGCGCCCAATCAACCGCGCCTTGAAAAGCAACATTGGTGCCTAAGACAGTTAAGTCATTGGTATTTTCACCCCTACCCAGTTTAACGGCGAGTTGGTGCTGATCTAAACTGGCATACCAGTTTTGCTGATTTTGTTGCCAATGACCCAGCAGTTGCATTTGTTGTAATTGCTGCAAAGGATCTGGCAGGTCTATAGCGGCTTGCGTCAGGTCAACCTCAGCACTTAGAGACGTGCACTCAGCCACGACTAAAGGACAAGAAGATAGCCTTGCAACAAAGGGCAATGGGCCTGATAACTCCTGCAACCACGGTTGGTTGAATTTAGTAGCCAGGTAATATGGTGGCAATTGCCCCTTGAACTGCAGTGTTAAACTGTTATTTATTGCACTTAAGTTAGCCTTTGCATCGTCTAATATTTTATCAGGAATGCGTGATAACCAGGGTTGTGCTAGGCCAACTTTAGACAGCCGCTCAAAGCTGATTAACTGACCATCGACCAGACCACTCCCCGTCACAGCCCCAATGCCTCCTCGGGCAGAACTCAAGCCCACCTCAAGTTCAACATGGCGCACATCGGCTTGTAAGGGCGCCCAATACCCATTGAGACTGTCACTTGATAACTGCAGGTCATAGGTGACTTTTGCTTGATGACCAAAGGGAATGGCAACACGACCTTGCAAGGTTACGTCACCTTTTGGTTTGAGTGCTGCTAACCATGAAGGTAAATCGAGGCGCAAGGGTGGCTTTTGTGCCCACATCATCATCTGCGACGCTTCACCTGCGAGTTGCCCACGCACCTTTATATAGCCGGGCTTTTTAGTGGCTGTTTGATACACCGGCACTTCAACTTGCCAACCTTTGACCGACTGAGTGGTTTGACTATGGGCTACAGAACCAGCCCGAGCTTTGACTTGCAAGCCTGTGTGGTCAAGGGTGAGATCTGCTTTTAGACCTTGCACTTGGGGCCAGTCTTGGTGGTAGCTAAAGCTTGGCGCTTCTATATAAGCAGCCATAGGCATGGACCTTGCCATAACGCCAGCTGCAGTTGAAATATTGCCTAGGCGGCCGTTATAAATTAAGCCTGCCTCTTTCAAGCGCCCCATGGGTGCTGCTGTGGTTAGCCAAGTACCTAACTTGTCTCCCATCACAAGATCTGGCAACAGACCTGGCAGCCGTTCTAGATTAATGTCTTGCAGTCCCAGAGCCAATTGTATAAAAGGCTCTGTCACTGAATCTTTGCGAGGAAACTCAGCCGCCATGGTTAAATTAGCCTGCCCTTGACCCAGCTTAATATGCATATTAGATGAGCTAATGCGGTTAGCCGAGGCACTGTAGTGCCAATTAAACTCACCCTTTAAACCACTCAACTGCCATGGCAGTGACGCCAGTGTAGTAAGGTGCACTTGCAAACCATCCGTGTCATTAATGGCTAGCTTACCACCGTAACGGTTGAGCCATATGTGACCATCGGCCTGAGTGATTTGGGGCACTCCAGACCAGGCTTCAATACTCACTTGTTGCATCTGTCCGGCAAACAAAAATGCTTTGGGTTGATGCATATCTAAATGCAACTGCGCCTGATGCAGCCAACCTTTGGGGGCTAATGACTGAATCGGTAGGTTAATTTTTACTGGCACATTTTTAATGCTGTTTATTAGTGCTTGTGTATCAGCTAGATGAAGCTTTGGACTGTGTATTACTAGCTGTTGATTGGTTTTACTGACCTGTAGTTCAGTGACTGGCAAAGTCACACCATTCACTTGCCCACTAAGGGCTTGGGCTGTGACATTCCAGTGAGCGAGTTGCAGATCGAAACTTGTGTCATTATTTAACTGACTTGTTGCACTTATGTCGCCTAAGATATCCATCTGATTAGTGGGAGTAACCATCACTAACTGAGCATCTTTAGTCACTAATTCAAGCCCCTTATCAAGGCCATAATGCAACCAATAGGAGCCCCCCAAGCGCAAACGATCGAGGTAAAAGGGGGAGACTTTCTCGGGGACAAACAATGACATTAACGGAGCCAGTTCGATGCCATTGCTGTGTAAGTATATGTTGGCGCGTTGGATGGTTCGCTGGAGACTGCTTTGCAGTGGTTGCTTACGCGCCGCATTAATAGATGGGTGGGTTTTAAAATCAACAGTCACTTGACTGTTGATATCATAACCATTGGTTTGGCCATGCTCACCAGCAAACACATATAAACTAAGCCGGGTTAAATCCTCAGCCACATTTTCGGTCAGCTGAACCTGAGCATTTAACTTAGGTACACTGATGGATTGACCTTGATTAGAGGTTAGTGTCAGGATCACGTCATGCAGTAACAACTGGGGCACTCTTGTGGCGAGTGCTAACATCAGTTGGGGCAGGGTTTGAGTCTTTGTTTCAAGGTCTGCCTGAGGGCCCCAACGACCATCTTCTTGCTGACCTAGGTTTATAGTCAAACCATCTGCTTGCACATGGGATAAGCGTAACGCTTGGTCTTCTAGGGAGCCCCATAAATCAACCCCCAAAGCTAAACCCATGAGGCTTAAACCGGCTTCAGTTTCTATACCCGCTAAGCTCAGCTGCAAATCTGTACCCACCAGCTTAGCCTCAAAAGACGCTAAAGTTAGCGGTTGCCCAACAGCCCTACTCACTTGTTGTTCAACCCATTGATGGTATTGCGGGTGATCATCAATGCCCACTCGTAACCAGGATAAACTCGCCGCCAAAACCACCAACACTAAGCACACACTAGCCATTAACCACTGGCTCAATTTAACCATCATTAACGCAACACCACGTCGTACTGTTCATTGACGTACATGGGTTCTAACCGCAAGGAAATGGTTTTACCTATAAACTCCTCAAGTTCTGCCAAACGGTGTGCTTCTTCATCGAGCAGTTGATCGATGACTGCTTGCGAGGCGAGTATTAAATAGGTATTGGTATCATAAGCTCGGTGAGCGCGTAGGATTTCACGAAATATCTCGTAGCAAATGGTTTCTGGGGTTTTATTAGTGCCTGTGCCTTCGCACGAAGAACACGGCTCACATAAAAGCTGCTCTAGGCTTTCTCGGGTGCGTTTGCGTGTCATTTGGATTAACCCCAGTTCTGACACTGCAAGCACTTTGGTTTTAACATGATCTTTAGCTAGTGCACGATCCAAGGTTCGAGCTACTTGGCGCTGATGCTCTAGGTCTTGCATATCAATAAAATCTAAAATGATAATACCGCCAAGATTACGCAGGCGCAGCTGCCTACCGACGGCGGTGGCGGCCTCTAGATTAGTCTTAAAAATGGTTTCTTCTAAATTTCGATGGCCAACATACGCCCCGGTATTCACATCCACCGTGGTCATGGCCTCAGTTTGATCAATAATGAGATAACCACCAGACTTCAAAAGTACCTTGCGCCCAAGAGCCTTTTGAATTTCATCTTCTACATTATACAAATCAAAAATAGGTCGTCCACCAGGGTAATGCTCTAGCTTGGTAGCCATATCAGGGACCAACTGATCAACAAACTCAGTAACTTTTTGATAGGTTTCTTTAGAGTCGATGCGAATCTTCTCAATCTGCGGGTGAGCAATGTCCCGCAGGGTTCGCAGCGCTAGGGGTAGATCTTGATAGATAATTTGAGGGGCTTTGCCGGTAGCAATTTTTTGTTTCACTTGGGTCCATAATCGGCGAAGAAAATCAACATCCTGCTGCAGGCCATGCTCACTCACACCCTCAGCTACAGTGCGAACGATCACACCCTCTTTAGTGAATTCAGCTGGGCTGGATACAGAGGAGTCTTGTAAGCCTGTAGGCAAGGCCAAATAGGTCTCTAAACACTGTTTAAGGCGCTGCTTTTCAGCGTCATCTTCGATACGTTGAGAAATGCCCACATGGTCACTGCCGGGTAAATACACAAGGTAACGTGATGGAATAGAAATTTGCGTAGTAAGGCGAGCCCCTTTAGTGCCGAT
This sequence comes from uncultured Pseudomonadales bacterium, assembly GCA_963925635.1. Classification (GTDB taxonomy): domain Bacteria; phylum Pseudomonadota; class Gammaproteobacteria; order Pseudomonadales; family Balneatricaceae; genus Njordibacter. The sequence goes on from CAWUTT010000019.1 coordinate 17,207, forward strand.
GGGATCTTTTAGCACTTGTACCAGCAAGCTTTGGCCTTCTCTTACTAGCTGGGCAATGTCGTCAGAATCTGGCTGGCCATCTCTTGGCTCGATGTCTGCCACGTGGATAAAGCCTGCGCGCTCTAGACCCACTTCTATAAATGCTGCCTGCATGCCCGGCAAAACCCGCACAACCTTACCCAAGTATATATTACCCACCATGCCACGATGATCATTGCGTTCTAAGTGAACCTCTTGCAACATGCCATTTTCAATCACCGCCACTCGGGTTTCCATGGGGCTGAAATTGATGAGAATTTCTTCGTTCATTTTGACGATATATCCTTGACCTTAAGCCACTTTAAACGCGCGGCGGAGGCCGCGTAACACCACCACTAACCACAACCAAAGTAAACCACTAATGGGCGCTGGCAATAAAAACCATAAGCCAATACTGGCATTACTGCCAATCCCTTGCAGCCAATAACTAATGCATTGATTGACCGCCACTAAAAAAAATACCATAAAGGCCTGTTGCCAAACACGATACATGCGTAAACGCCGGTACATGAGCATAGCAAAAAAAGTCACCACTACCATGGCAAGAGCGTTAACCCCTAAGTAATTTCCCTGCAACAGATCAAGTAACAAGCCCAAGATAAAGGCCCAACCTAAGCCAAAACGGTGGGGCAAGGCGATGACCCAATAGATGAAGACCACCAACACCCATTTTGGCCAACCCCATTGCACCCATTCCAATAGAGGAAAGGCACTCAACATAAAGGCAATGAGCAAAGTGATGCCTGGCACCCACAGATTGTGGGCTCTTTTAGTGACCATCAACGACCCCCTCTGGCACTAGGCTTTGCTGTTGTGGTGTTCTCACCAACAATAGCTGGCGCGAGCGAACCAGCTGGGCTGTAGGCTTAACTAATACTTTAGCAAAATCTTGCCCAGCCAAATGGCGCACTTCAATGACTTTCGCCACTGGATAGCCCTTAGGGAAGCGCAAGCCTAAGCCAGAACTAACCAATATGTCGCCAACTTCAATATCAGCAGTGTCAGACAGATCCTGCAATTCTAGATAGTCAGACTGGCCCAGTCCATAAGCCACAGTGCGCAAGCCATTGCGGTTCACCTGCACAGGAATGGCATGGTCTGCATCTGTAATGAGTAATACCCGACTAGTGAAGGCGGAGGTCGATGTGATTTGGCCCATGACACCAGTAGCATCTAGCACCGGTTGGCCTACAAAAGCGCCGCCATTAAACCCAGTGTTAATAATTACTTGATGGGTAAAAGGATCGGAGTTAACGCCAATAAGTTCACTCACAGTGACTTTTTCGTCTAACTGCTCACTACTATTTAGCAGGTCCCGCAAACGGAAGTTTTCCACAGTCAAGGCTTCGAGCTTCTGCACTTTTCTTTCAGCCAGCAAGGTTTGGGCTCTTAGTTGTTTATTTTCGGCAATCAGTTCGTCACGAACTTGTAACCTCTCATCCAGCCAAGTCCAAGAGTGTTGTGGCATATCAACCAGCCATTGCACAGGCGTCACAGCTAATGAGAGCCACGCACGAATGCGTTGCATTTGATCAAATTGGTAATCAGCCACAATTAAGCTTAGACAAATCAGACCGTAGGTAAAAAATGTTTTAACAATGGACTGACCCTTAAACAAAGGATTGATAACACGTCTCCTAGCGATCTAGTCGCCCTAAACCAACAACGGCGAGATTGCTTAAGCTACCCCGCCGTTGTTTCGATGCTAATTGAACAGTTTAATCTCTGGCCAACAAATCAAAGGTGCTATCATCAAGCATCTGCAAGACTCTGCCGCCACCACGTGCCACGCAGGTCAAAGGATCTTCTGCAATAATAACAGGCAAGCCAGTTTCTTCACTAATCAAACGATCTATATCACGCAGCAAGGCACCGCCACCGGTCAGAACAATACCACTTTCAGCGATATCAGAAGCCAATTCTGGTGGTGAGTGCTCCAATGCGCTCTTAACAGATTGCACGATAGTAGATAAGGGTTCTTGCATAGCTTCCATAATTTCGTTGCAGTTAAGCGTAAAGCTGCGCGGAATACCTTCGGCTAAGTTACGGCCTCTGACATCAATTTCTAGCACATCAGACCTTGGATAGGCGGTACCAATTTCTTGCTTAATTCGTTCTGCAGTGGCTTCACCAATTAAAGAGCCATAGTTACGACGCACATAGGCAATGATGGATTCGTCAAACCGGTCCCCACCCACACGCACAGATTCTGAATAAACCACGCCGTTAAGGGAGATGATAGCAATTTCGGTAGTACCACCACCAATATCCACCACCATAGAGCCACTCGCTTGCTCAACAGGCAAACCGGCACCAATGGCAGCCGCCATCGGCTCTTCTATGAGGTAAACTTCCCGTGCACCCGCACCCATAGCCGATTCTTTAATGGCTCGACGCTCAACTTGGGTAGATTTACACGGCACGCACACCAAAACCCGGGGGCTAGGCGTAAGCCAACTATTTTCATGCACTTTGTGGATAAAGTGCTGCAACATTTTTTCCGTAACATGGAAATCAGCAATCACACCATCTTTCAAAGGGCGAATCGCAGTAATGTTGCCAGGCGTACGACCTAACATACGTTTAGCATCAGCCCCTACGGCAGCCACACTTTTTTGGTTACCATGAGTACGAATGGCCACCACAGATGGCTCGTTAAGCACAATGTCTTTGTCGCGAACGTAAATTAGGGTATTGGCGGTACCTAGGTCGATGGATAGGTCGCTAGAAAATAGCCCACGGATTTTTTTAAACATGCTGATTTATTGGCTCTAATCGGAGAATAATTACGATCTACATCAATCGCTTACATTAAGAGTTAAATATTAACAATCAGGCGGCATTTGAGCAAGGTTAATCCGTTTTCCAATGGCGCAATTTATGCTAAATTAGAGCCCTTTTCCGCTGTTTGTACATTTATCGCAGATTAACCCACAATTTTGCTTCAATTTAGCAGCCTAATTGCAATACCTTTTGAGTGTAATTGATCTAAAAAGTTCAATGCCCACGCAGATGAATACATTTTGTTTAAATCGAGATTATTATGGCCCTAGAAAACGCCGACATCGAAAACATCGCGCTGCTTGCTCGCTTGCAAGTCAGCAGTAGCGAAACTAACGATTACGCCAATAGTATTTCCAGCATTTTATGCCTCATTGACCAGATGCAGCAAGTGTCTACCGACGGAGTAGAGCCTCTGTCTAATCCCCATGATGCAACCCAACGCCTGCGCAAAGATGAAATCACCTGTGATAACCAGCGTGAAGCCTTTATGGCATTGGCACCTGCAGCGGAAGACGGCTTATACCTTGTGCCTAAAGTATTAGATTAGCGCATTAGATAAACGTATTAGATTAATAAAGCGACAGCATAACCATGACCAACAAAACTCTAGTTCAAATTTCGAAGGATTTGACTGCTGGGAAATACTCTAGCCGCGAACTCACTCAAGACATCATTGCTGATATTAAAGCGCGTGATTCAATCTACAATAGCTTTATCAGCGTCTCGGAGGAATTGGCATTAAAGCAAGCCGATGCCGCCGATGCACGTATTAACGCTGGCTCAGCAGAGTTACTCACGGGCATTCCTTTTGCCCACAAAGATCTATTCTGCACCCAAGGTCATGCCACCACCGCCGCCTCCAAAATGTTAGCCAACTTTGTACCTCCTTACGAATCCACCGTTGGCCAACGCTTGTTATCTGCCGGTGCCGTGTGTGTCGGCAAGACCAACATGGATGAGTTCGCTATGGGTTCATCTAACGAAAACAGCTATTTTGGTGCGGTTAAAAATCCTTGGGATTTAACCGCCGTGCCAGGCGGATCTTCTGGCGGTTCGGCAGCGGCTGTTGCTGCAGGCCTGGTGCCCGCGGCTACCGGTACAGATACTGGGGGCTCTATCCGCCAACCCGCCTCTTTTTGTAACCTAACGGGCATCAAACCCACCTATGGCCGTGTTTCGCGTTTTGGAATTATTGCTTACGCATCGAGCCTGGATCAAGCTGGCCCTATGTGTAAAACCGCAGCAGACGCGGCTCTTATGCTTAACGCCATGGCTGGTTTTGACCCGCAAGATTCCACCAGTGTGCAACA
>CAWUTT010000020.1:0-3493 GCA_963925635.1 uncultured Pseudomonadales bacterium
GAAATAGCTATGGTGGCAACTTGGGGTCGAGATTTCCCAGGTTTAGGTACGGGTGCTCAGCGTTTTGCTCAGCGTTTAAATGACATGAGTGACGGTCGTATCCAAGTGACTTACTACGCTGCAAATGAGCGTGTTAAGGCGTTCGACTCATTTGATGAGGTGGCTTCTGGCAACGCTCAGATGTACCACGCTGCTGAATACTATTGGAAAGGCAAGCATCCAGGCTTTGCTTACTTTACCTCAGTTCCTTTTGGCTTAACCTATACTGAGATGAATGCTTGGATTCGCTTCGGTGGTGGTCAAGAGCTATGGGACGAGTTGGGTGCAGATTACGGCCTTAAGGGCCTAATGTGTGGCAACACAGGTGTCCAAATGGGTGGCTGGTTCCGTAAAGAAATGAACAGTGTAGACGACTTCAAGGGTTTGAAGATGCGTATGCCTGGTCTCGGTGGTGATGTATTGGCCAAGATGGGTGGCTCCCCTGTTTCGCTGCCAGGTGGTCAGATTTATGAAAACCTTATTTCTGGCTCTATTGATGCAACAGAATGGGTTGGACCTTGGAACGACGAAATAATGAAGTTCTACGAAGCGGCTAAATTCTACTACTACCCAGGCATGCATGAGCCAGGTGCTATGCTAGCTTGTGGCATGAACAAGACCTGGTGGGATGGTTTGAGTAAATCTGATCAAATGATGATTGAAGCGGCTTCCTCTATGGAGAATGACGTGATGATGTCAGAGTACAATGCCAAAAATGGTGCGGCACTTAAACGTTTAGTGAATGATCAAGGCGTGAAGCTTCGCCAGTTTAATGACGACATTTACGACGGCTTTGCTGAGGCTTCTGAAGAAGTATTCGCTGAAGTTCAAGAGCATAGTGATTTGGCTAATCGTATCCATCAGAGCTTTGTTACTGCACGAACTGATATCGGAGCGTGGGCAGAGATTTCTGATCAAGCCTACTTAACGCAGCGTAACCGTGCACTAGGCGGTTAGTGGTTTTACTCTAGGCATACCCGTCCATAACGCAGTTATGGACGGGTTTTTCCGTTTTTAGTTCTAGTTATCCATATGCCAGTGGTTTGAACCATGCAAAACTTGTCTAGCCCTTTGAACTCATTGAGTTCTTCTAATATTTTACTTAAGCAAGATTTGCTGCTTCGCAGTCTAGCTTTTACTGTGGTTTATGGCACGGTTATTTTTGTGCTTAATAATTTTTTAACCTTCTGGGCATTATGGCCAGGAGCTTTGAATACTTTAGGGAGTACGCCGTCTACTGGGCTGCATGCAGGTCTTGGATGGCTGCAGGTCTTGAGTTATGCGGCGGCGCCTATATTGGCGATGGTGCACGTATCTAGATTAGGTACTGAAAGCTATCAAAACCTTTCAGCTAGAGTTTCAGATTGGGCGGCCACCATTATAAAAGCTGCCTTTTGGATGGTGTTATTGGTGGGCATGGCGGACATGTTAGTGTCTTTCTTGCGCATTGAGTTGATGCTAGAACCTATAGTCGGCAGCGACGTCGCCAGTGAATTAGGCAAACCAAAGTTTCGGGGTGCTTATGTGCATTTACCTTTGACGTTATTGGCCTGTTTTATTGCCATACGCAGCAAAGGTTTAGGTTTTATATGGCTGCCTTTGTTAGTGGTTGTTGCTGAATTTCTGATCGTAATTACCCGTTTTATATTCTCTTATGAACAAGCCTTTATGGGTGACCTTGTGCGCTTCTGGTACGCCGCACTGTTTTTATTTGCGTCGGCTAATACCTTGCTCGTTGAAGGGCATATTCGGGTCGATGTAGCCTATACCCATTTTAAGGCCCGCACCCAATCTTGGGTCAACATTTTCGGTGTGAGCTTACTTGGCTTGCCATTGTGCTTTACTATTCTAACCCTAGGTATGTGGGATAGAGCTAGCAGTATTAACAGCCCTTTACTCAGCGTAGAAGTGTCTCAAAGCGGCTACGGCATGTATGTGAAATACATCATGGTGGGCTTTTTGGCCATCTTTGCTTTTTCTATGGTTATTCAATTTTCAAGTTACTTGCTGAAGCATTTTGGTGTGCTACGTGGCGAAACAGCGACAACAAAGGCTAACCCCTAGGACTCTCGGTTATGGAACTTCTGTTTTTAGGTATTTTAGTCCTTTTAATGATTATAGCCCTTGTGTCGGGCTTCCCCGTAGCATTCTCTTTACCGGGCTCTTCGATTATTGCCATTGGTTTAGCCGCTTTAGCGGGCTGGATGTTTGCCGATGACCCCAATGCCTACTTCCATGAAGGTGGCCCAGTACAATGGCTTAGTGCGGGTGTGACCAACTTTAGAAGCCTTTATTGGAACGTTGAGCGGGACACTCTGATCGCGATCCCATTATTTATTTTTATGGGCATCATGTTGCAGCGCTCAAAAGTTGCGGAAGATTTGTTAGTGACAATGGCACAACTGTTTGGACCCATCCCCGGCGGTTTGGGTATTTCTGTGGTCCTCGTGGGAGCACTTCTGGCCGCTACGACAGGCATTGTCGGCGCCACTGTGATTGCTATGGGTATGATTTCTCTACCTGCCATGTTGCGCAATAAATATTCTCATTCACTGGCAACAGGCACCATTTGTGCATCGGGTACCTTAGGCCAAATTATTCCCCCCTCGATCGTGCTCATTATCTTGGCTGACCAACTCAGTAGTGCTGCTGATCAAGCCAGTGCCATGCGCAAGGCTGCATACCGTGAAATTACTGGTGAGTTTTCTATGCCCTCAGTGCTGGATATTTCCTCTGCCAGTGCGGGTGATATGTTTATGGGGGCCTTTGTCCCCGGCCTTGTATTAGTGGCCTTGTATATATTGTATATCCTCTTCACTGCCATTATTCGTCCTAAAATGGCACCGCCAATAGGATACTCTGGTGCTTATGATCGCCAGTTTCTAGTCAAGGTATTAATGGCATTATTGCCACCTTTGAGTTTGATTTTTGTGGTTTTAGGGTCCATCTTAACGGGCGTAGCGACGGTTAATCAGGCTGGAGCCGTTGGAGCGGTGGGAGCCATGTTGATGGCAGGCTATCGTTTGCACCATCGTGACGAAAGGCGCTACTGGCCAGCTTTTATAGCTATTTTTTCTGTTATTGCCCTAGGGTTTATCGTTACCAATTTTGATCTTAACATTAAGAGCATAAGTACTGATAAAGATCGCCTAGGTTTGACCCTGGGTTTGGTTGCTTCAGCTATACTGCTTATGGCAATCGCTTGGAGTGGTTGGAGGGTCTTTAAAACAGGCACCACCTTACATGAAGTGATGGGAGAAACAGCTAAAACTACTTCTATGGTATTTATCATTCTTATTGGCGCGGCCATGCTCACCTCAGCATTTCGAGCCTTTGGTGGTGAAGAACTCGTTAAGCATATGCTCACAAGCTTGCCAGGTGGCTTTTGGGTACAGTTTTTTGTGGTGATGTTGGTCATCTTTATTTTAGGGTTCTTTCTAGACTTTATTGAAAT
>CAWUTT010000021.1:0-4743 GCA_963925635.1 uncultured Pseudomonadales bacterium
ATGGTGCGATAGACCAGTTATTGTCGCACTCGTAGCGCTCTGCCAACTAGAGCATCAAGCAAGAACTGGCCTTAATTGAGGCCAGTTTGCTCCAGTCTTCGCAACCTATAGATCAACCCGCAACCCACAAACATGACGCCGGAGGCAATAATAATACTTAAGGTGTAGCTGCCAGACCATTGAGCTAACACGCCAGCTGCCGCTGGTGCGGCCATCTGTGCCACACCATAGGATAAGGTCATTTTGCCCATCATTTTGGCGGGACGATTAGGAAAATAACGCCCAGCCATAGTTAGGACTAAGCTCACAAGGCCGATAAAAGTGCCACCAAATAGTGCCGCACCAATAAAGGTCCAAGCTAACCCTGGGCTTAATAAAGGAATGAGCATGCCCACAAGTTGTAAAATAAAAGCCAATAATAAGGCATTTAAGTTACCTAATTGACGGGCGATTAAATCCCAAATAATGCACGCTGGTGCAGCGGCAAGACCAATAATCATAAAGGTGATGGCGCCATAGTCTTGTTGTCCTGACATTTGATTGACGTGGGCCACGATAAAGGTAATGACCACAGCGTAACCCACCCCTGCACAGAAATAGGCCAGCATAAATGTTTGGATAAATTGAGCAGACGGTGGCTGGTCAATCATCTTATTGCCACTAACGTTATAGCCACTGGTATTGGGTTTAGGCAGCCAACACCATGCGGGGATAGCTAACAATAAGCCGATTGCGGTGAGCCAAAACCAATGCTGCTGCCAACTGATCTGCCCCGCTGCAAGGTAGACAAATAAAGCGGTTAAAAAAATGCCAGCACCCATGCCAATAAAATGAATGCCTAGCTCAGAACGCAATTGATGGCGCAGTAACCAATGCATTACTAGCCCTGACCCAAGTAAGAGGCCCGCTGCGCTGCTTAAGCCAGCAAAAAATCGCAAAATACTCCACAACCAAAAATTCTGTGTCAGTCCTAAGCCTACCGTAGTGATTAAAGCCACTATTAAGCCCAGTCGGTACAAGTGGTCTTTTTTTACCAAATCAACAATGTTGGCAGCGATTATAGCGCCGCAAAAATAGCCCACATAATTGACGGCGGCTAACCAACCCCCTTGGGCAATCCCTAAACCTGCTTGTTGTTGCATTAATGGCAACATGGGTGTGTAGGCAAAGCGAGCAATGCCAACCATTAAAATGAGACTAGCAATACCGGCACATAAAACTTTAAGTCGCTGGGCATTGTGTAGCGTGGGAGCAGAAACAGTGATGGGCATTAAGGGCCTGTGTTCAGATAGAGGGGGAGGCGCCTCATTATGAAGAGGCCCACCACACAATACAATATAGACCTTCCTCTAACACGACTTTTGTAGCGTCTTGGGCTACACTTTCGCAGCTAAATTCACCAGTGATCTAAGGACTTATCATGGGGCAAACATCAGCACTGACAACCAATAGGCTAATTAACGGCAGTGGCCTAATGGGCATTAGTCCTAAGGGTTTAGGGAACGTTTTAATTTTGGTGTTAAATGGCCAACATTATGCCCTCTAGTACGCAGTTATTTAAGGGGCGTGAACATGCGGTATTTTCTGGTTTTTTCTTTGCATATTTTGCGTGTTTTGGCTTAGTACTACCGTTTTTACCCTACTGGATGGTTAGTCGAGGTTTAGATGCCCAAGAGGCTGCTTTAATCCTGAGTTCTGCTTTTATAAGCAAGGTGTTTTTTGGTTTGGGTGTGGGCATATTGGCTGATGCCACTGGCCATAAAAAACGCTGGATACTGCTGCTGTCGGTGCTCACCTTTTTAGGGTTTGCTGTGTTTGTACAAATTGAGACCTTTTGGCCCATGCTCATGGTTTGGTTTGTGGTAGGTGCTTTGCAAACCAGTCATGTACCTATGGTAGACGGTTTAGCTATTGCCTCCGCTCGTATGGGCAAACTTAACTACAGCAGAGCACGATTATGGGGCTCTGTGGCTTTTATTGCCTCTTCTACGCTTAGTGGGCTTTACATTGCTGCTTATACTATTGAAGCCTATCCTCAGCTATTGCTAGTGCTGGGTGCCATTGTGATTGTGTTCGCAATATCCCTGCCAGACATTCGTCCACAAGCTAAAACAACACGCAAATTGGCCTTCTTAGAGCTGTTTAAATTACCTGGCTTTGCTGCGGTAGTGACTGTGGGTGCTTTATTACAAGCCAGTCATGGTGCCCTCTACGCCATTGGTACTTTGTATTGGCTAGATGCAGGAATTAGTGAAAGCATTATTGGCTTGTTGTGGGCGCAGGGAGTGGCTGCAGAAGTGGTGTTATTTGCTGTGGGCATGTGGGTGTTAACAAAAGTAGGCGTGAAAGGCCTGTTATGGATGGCAGTCATTGGGGGCACTATACGTTGGGTTTTGCTGGGATGGTCGACCGATGTAGGCCTGCTTTTCACTGTGCAGATACTGCATGCTTGCACCTTTGCGGCAACCCATTTGGCCATCACTCAGTACATCACCCAAAAAGTACCAGACCAATTAACGGCGTCTGCTCAAACCTTATATGATGCCCTGGCTCTGGGGGCCTTTATGGGGTTGAGTATGACCTTAGCCGGTGGTTTATACGGACATATTAGCGGGCAAGTGTTTTGGGTTATGGCGTTAATCTCGATTTCTGCTGGCCTTGTGCTAAAACGGTGTAAATGGTAAATTTATTTTATATGATAAATAGTTCTTCAAGGTTAAGTATAAGGTCAACTTTATGTTGTTAGAGCGCTGGTATGAAACCCTGATCTTAGTTCATTTAAGTACCATTGGGCCGGCCTTTCTTATTGGCACTTATCTGATGTTGAACAAGAAGGGAACTAGGCAGCATAAGCGTTTAGGCCGGGTTTATATGGGCCTCATGTTATTGACAGCGCTGGTGACCTTATTGATATCAGCCCAATTAGGTCCTACCTTATTCGATCACTTTGGCTACATTCATTTGTTGAGTCTATTAGTGCTTTATAGTGTTCCAAGCGCCTACTTTGCGATCAAAGTGGGCGATGTAAAGACTCACAGGTGGAGTATGATCGGGGTTTATATAGGAGGTCTGTTAGTGGCTGGGATATTCGCCTTGATGCCAGGGCGCTTGCTGGGTGATCTGCTTTTTAATGAGCTACCTTAGTTGTCACTCGGGACTTGTCACTAGTGATGACCTCAACCTCAATTTTTAACAGTTCAAATATCTTTCATCAACCGCAAGGCATCATAAATGGCCGCGTGTACATTGCGTGCTGCCACTGCATCACCAATGCGAAACAACTGAAACTGGCCTTGAGTATTGCGTTTAACCGTTTGTGGTTTGCCGTTGATAAAAGCGTCTTGGTCGAGTTCGCCAGCATTAGACGACAAAGGTTTAAGGTCGAAATAAAGCGCTTCTAAGGGCAGGGTGCCGTGGTTCACGACCACTTGATCAATAATACGGTGTTTGTTCACGACTCCATAATCACTGCTCAGGGTGGCTTTGAGGTGGGTTGACTCACGCTCTACTTTGTCGACCCGGTAGGTAACACTAAAGGTCACGTCTAAATCCTGTAGGGAGCGCATATAGGGCACTAAATTCATAGCCATAATTTCAGGGGCAAAGCTTCTATCGGGGGTCATGATTTCTAATTTTGCTCCGCTCTGTGCAATCAACTCTGCGGCTTGCAGGGCTGGGTGATCTCCTGCATCATCAAAAATAAGCACATTTTTACCAGGCTTTACATCACCCGCTAAGATATCCCAGCAAGACACCACCAAGTCATTACCTTGGCTTAATACGTCAGTATTGGGCATGCCCCCCGTGGCAATAATGACGGCATCAGGTTGGAGCCGTAAAACGTCGGCTGGCTGCGCCCAACAGTTAAATTCAAAACTCACATGATGTTTGAGACATTGCTGCATGCGCCAGTCAATAATGCTCATCAGCTCTTTGCGTCGGGGCGTCTGTGCAGCGAGTCTAAGCTGGCCTCCTTCTTTGGGAGAAGCTTCAAGCACTGTCACCTTGTGACCTCTTTCAGCGGCAATGCGAGCGGCTTCTAAACCTGCAGGGCCGGCTCCCACAATGACAAGTCTTTTGATCTTTTCGGCCTTGCTAAAGGTATGGGGCATGGTTAACTCACGCCCTGTAGCAGCATTGTGCATGCATAATGCATCTCCCGCTTGATAGATGCGGTCAAGGCAATAGTTAGCACCTACACACGGTCTAATGTCCTGTTCTCGGCCTTGCATTAGCTTTTGGATAAGATGAGGGTCTGCCATGTGCGCGCGAGTCATGCCTACCAAGTCAAGTTGACCACTGGCAATGGCATACCTTGCGGTGGCTAAGTCAGGTATCTTGCCAGCATGGAAAGTAGGCATGCCGGTGGCAGCCCTGACTTTGCCCGCAAAGTCTAAGTGGGGAGCATTTTTCATACCCATGATGGGTATGACATCGGTCAAAGCCGCATCGGTATCAATATGACCACGAATGACATTAAGAAAATCCACCTGGCCCGTATCTTTGAGTATTTTTGAAATAGCCACACCTTCAGTGGCACTTAAGCCGCCGGCCATGGCCTCATCTGCGGTGTAACGAATACCCAGTACCATTTCATCACCGATGCGTTGGCGAATGGCTGTTAGTACGTCAAGGGTAAATTGCACACGGTTTTGCAGTGGAGCATGGTTGGCACCACCATAGGGGCCATCCATGGTATTGGTGATGGGTGACCAAAACTGGTCCATCAAGTGCCCATAGGCT
>CAWUTT010000022.1:0-7964 GCA_963925635.1 uncultured Pseudomonadales bacterium
TGCGTTTTGTTGGTTTTACTTTGGCTAGAAGATTGGCGCAACACTTCGGCGGGGGCTACCTTAGCCAGCGCCAGCATGGGGGGCAATACAAACGCCAGTAAGCATAATGTGCCAGTGCCAGCACCCAGCACAAAAGGCCCAAAGGGGGGTATTTTAGAGGTAACATCAATATAGTCCGCCACCAGTAACAGCAACGCTTGGTATAAGCCAAAGGCTAACGGCAGGCTTATCAATAGAGCCAGTAGGGCCAGCAGAACCATTTGGGTGAGGTACAAAAGGCGTAATTGTTGTGGTTTAAGGCCGAGGCATTTGAGCAAGGCCACGTGTTTAGCCTGCCTCAGGCTATAGCGGCGGGCCGACAGTGATAGCGCCACACCGGCAAGCACCACCGCTAAAGACCCCGCGAGTAATAAAAATTGTTCGGCCTTGTCTAAGGTGGCGGCGACGTTGGCATTACCGTCGGTGGGGGTTTGCCACCTTTGGCCAGGCGCAAGCACAGGTGTGATCTGTTGTGTGAGCTGGGTTAATGCCGCCGCTGGTCCAGCTAATAGCCAGCGGTATTTGACTCGACTACCAGTTTGCACTGCTGCTGTGGCCTCAAGGTCTTGTAAGTGCATCATGGCTCGCGGGGCGAAACTTGAGAAACCACTGGCTTGGTCTGGTTCGGTAATGAGTATGTGGCTTATTTTTAGGCTGAGTTGACCCACATCAATGGTGTCGTTTAAGCTCGCATTAAGGCTCGCCAATAAGCGCGAATCAGGCCATATTTCACCTTGTTTGGGGCCGTGTGCAATGGCAGTTCCTAAATCAAAAGCCGCTTTACCTACGGTAATTTGACCGCGCAATGGGTAATTTTTTGATACGGCTTTAATGCTGGCTAATTGCATGCCCTGTGAGGCAAAAACCATGGCTTGGAACTGACTCAGTTGGGCTTGTTGCAAAGCCAAACTTTGGGCATTGGCCCGCCAAGCTTCAGACACGGGCTGGCTGCCAGTCAGGCGCAAGTCGGCGGCAATAAGGTTGGCGCCTTGGGCCACCATCGATTGCTTCACTTGGTGAGTGAATAAGCTAATGCTGGTGACACTGGTGATGGCAAGTATCAAAGCCACAAACAGCAGTGACAGTTCGCCCCCACGCCAGTCGCGCCAAGCAAGGCGTGCGGCTAATTTAAGCATGCCCATGCTCCGTCAATTTGCCAGCGTTAAGGGTTAAACGGCGCTGGCAACGTTGGGCCAACTGTAAATCATGGGTCACTAGCACTAAGGTGGTGTGATGTTGTTGGTTGAGTTCGAATAACAGCTCAATAATATGATCACCGGTTTGAGTATCGAGGTTGCCGGTGGGTTCATCGGCAAATAAAATAGGCGCTTGAGCAGCAAAAGCGCGGGCAATGGCCACTCGCTGCTGTTCACCACCGGACAGTTGGTTGGGATAATGATGGCCCCGCTGGGCCAGTCCCACATGGGTTAAGTATTGTTGTGCCAGTGTGTTGGCATCACTAGTGCCTTTTACCTCTAATGGCAGCATGATGTTTTCGAGGGCGGTAAGGCTAGGCAGTAGTTGAAAGTTTTGGAATATAAATGACACCTGATGTTTGCGCAGGTCTGCGCGGCCTTCTTCATTCAGTTGTGTAAGGTCTTTATGGGCTAAAAACAGCTGGCCATGGCTGGGGCTGTCTAAGCCTGCCATCATGCCCAGTAAAGTGGTTTTACCCGAGCCTGAAGCGCCAACTATGGCCACCGATTCGCCAGCTTCTATGGTAAAATTTACATCCTGTAATATGTGTAGGTCATTAGCGAGAGTGGTCTGCGGATTGGCTACAATCTGACTGACGTTGCGGGCAGCCAAAAAGGGCGTGGAGTAAGACATGGTGGACAACTCAAAAATCTAATGGACGCCTATTATGGCTTCTGGGCTATCAGTAAGGAAAGGGTATGCGGCAGTTTTTCAAAACATTTACATTTTATTTGATCACGACAGCGGGGCTTTTGTGGGGCTCGGCATGCTGGGCTAAAACACACACCTTGCTGGTTATGGGGGATAGTTTGAGTGCCGGCTATGGCATGTCTTTAGAAGAAGCCTGGCCTGCCTTGTTGCAAGACCGATTAACCAGCAGCAACACGAATGATCAGTGGCGGGTTATTAATGCCAGTGTGAGTGGTGAAACCACCCAGGGCGGGGTGCGCCGATTACCTGCTTTGCTAGCGCAGTTTGAGCCCCAGTGGGTGTTACTTGAACTGGGTGCTAATGATGGTTTACGGGGTTACCCTATCGCCAATATCAGCACTAATTTGGCAGCCATGATACAACAAAGTCAGGCAGCAGGGGCGCAAGTTGCGGTTATGGGTATTCAGTTGCCACCTAATTATGGTGCGCGTTATACGGCGCCTTTTTTTGCTCAGTATGCCAGCCTTGCAGAGCAATATAACACCGCCTTAGTGCCCTTTATTTTGCAAAACATTGCCATTAATAAAGACTTAATGCAGGCAGATGGCCTACATCCGACGCTCGCAGCGCAGCCTATGATTGTGGACAACGTATGGCGTCATTTAGCCGATTTTTGGCTACCTTAAAATAATTAAAACCCACACTAGGTGGGTTTTAATTATGCGTCAAACGCTGCTTAGGCAGTTTTTAAAAGGCGTAAGCTCCTTCGCCACCGTCGTCCATACCAATGCTCATGGCAACTTTCAACTTTTTCATCGCGTTCTTTTCGAGCTGCCGAATGCGCTCGGCCGACACTTGGTATTGATCAGCTAAGTTATGTAACGTAGCCTTTGAATGGCTCAACCAGCGCTGCTGCAAAATGTCACGGCTGCGAGGGTCTAAATCACTCATAGCGGTTGCCAAGCGGGTGTTTGAATCTTGCTCCCAATCACTGGCCTCTAGCTGTCTTGCAGGGTCGCCCGAGTGGTCTTCTAAATAATAAGCGGGCGCTTGGTAGGCGCTATCTTCGTCACCTTCTGGGGCGTCAAATGGGGTGTCGTGAGACGACATGCGACCTTCCATCTGCATGACCACTTTGGCATCAACGCCTAGGTCTGCTGCAACAGATTGCACTTCGGCATGGGTTAACCAAGCCAACTTCTTCTTCGCGCTACGTAAGTTAAAAAACAATTTACGCTGGCTTTTGGTGGTGGCCACTTTAACAATGCGCCAATTGCGCAGGATATATTCGTGCATTTCGGCTTTAATCCAGTGCACTGCAAATGACACTAGGCGTACGCCTACTTCTGGGTTAAAGCGTTTCACCGCTTTCATCAAGCCTGCGTTGCCTTCTTGCACTAAGTCAGCGATGGGAAGGCCATAACCAGAATAGCTTTTGGCGATATGTGCGACAAAACGCAAATGCGACATGACCAATTGACGGGCAGCGTCTAAGTCATTCTCATAGTACAGGCGCTCAGCCAGCACCCGCTCTTGCTCAACCGTAAGAATGGGAATGGTGCTGATCGTTTGTAGGTAAGCCTCGTGGCTTTGGCCTGGTGCTAATGCATCAATCGCTGATAATGACTTGGTCATAAAAATCTCCGTAGTCTTTGAGTCCGTGGTTAGTTGATGTTTAACCGTGGCCTTTTGCGGCCATTTTTTCGAACTACTGCTCCATCCCATGTTGTCGCATTAACATAAGAAATTACTAATGTTTAGTTTTATGTTCAGGAGCACAATATAACCACTATTTTAGGACTCAAATGCCTACAGTGCAAGGGTTGGCCTTGTTTTTTCGAAGTAAAGCTTTGTAAAGCCATGACTGCGGCCTATTTAGGCTCAATAAGGCGCAGTTGGCGCCCTACGGTTAAACTTGCACCCAATACCGATAGCCCACAGCTAGTTAATACGAGGATAAGGCTACCCACGCCACTTAAGCCCTGCAGTTGCCAGTCGCTTTGGTAACTCTGCGCTAATAGCAGTAAGGATGGGTGCAAAAAGCTTGTTCCTAGCTGGAGGATAATCCAAGCGATGATGGCCGCAAACAAGCCCGCCCAAAATCCAGCATACAAAAATGGACGACGCAGGTAGGCGTCTGTGCCACCGACTAGTTTAATCACTAAAATTTCTTGCTTGCGGCTTTCAATTTGTAAGCGCACCGTATTGCCAACCACCAGCAACACCCCAAAGGCTAATAATAGCGACAAGCCGTAGGTAAAACGCTCGCTTGTGTCTAATAGGGCTTGCAAGCGATCTAACCAAGCCATGTCCACCAACACTTGGTCAATTTGGTCTAGTTGTCTTAACTGCACAGCAAGTTTGGCGATGGCGTCGGTACCCACAAAAGCGTTGGCCGGTTCTACTAGTATGGTTGCAGGCAGGGGGTTTTCTGTGAGACTTGCTAAGATATCGTTAAGTCCACTACTGGCTTTGAAGTCGATTAAGGCTTGCTCGGCAGAGATATAAGTGGCCTGGGCAATGTCTGGCCTTAGTTCTAATTGTTGGGTAATAAACTGGCCTTGCTCTAGGCTGGCATAAGGCGCTAAAAAAACGCTGATATGGCTGCTTTGGTTAATTTGCTGGCCCAAGTGTTGAGCTTGACTCAAAAGCAGCAGTAAACCAGCTGGCAGTGTCAAAGCGATGGCCAGTGTTAGCCAAGTGAGTAGGTTGGCGAAAGGCGTTTGCCAAAGTTGCCCCCAACTACTCACAACCACTTCTTTGTGTTCTCTGAGCCAACGCTTGCTTGGGCTTTCGGGTTGTGAACGGCTGGCGTTGTGGGCCTGACGAGGTTTAAAAAAGGCCATGATTATTGCCTCATTAACGAAGGTGGGCCACTGATGCGGCCTTGGTTAAGTTGAATCACGGGGTGGGGTAAGCGTTGGATGAGTTCTAAATCGTGGCTGGCAATGAGTACACTCACTCCCACTTGATTGAACTGTTGAAACAAACGCATAATTTCGGTAGACAGAGCAGGGTCTAAATTGCCTGTAGGCTCGTCGGCGAGAATAATTTTAGGTTTATTAACGATGGCGCGAGCGATACCGACGCGCTGTTGTTCGCCACTGGAGAGTACTTGCGGCAGTAGTTTTTCTTTATCTAGCAAGCCAACCTTGTCTAAGGCCGCCCTTACCCGGCGACTCGAATCACGCTCATTATAGCCACTAATTTTAAGGGGCAGTGCCACGTTATCGAATACCGAGTAGTCCATCAATAACTGGTGATTCTGAAACACTAGGCCAATTTTGCGCCGGTGAGCTGGGATTTGTGCTCGCTTAAGGCGGCCTAAATCTTGCCGGTCGACAATTATTTTACCACTTGTAGGGTGTTCCATAAGCATGATCAGTTTTAATAAGGTACTTTTTCCAGCGCCAGAGTGACCCGTAAGAAAAGCCATATCACCGCGCTTTAAATGAAAGTTAGTATTCACTAGCGCTGATTTATCTTGATACTTTTTATTGACCTGCTCAAAAGAGATCATGGGAGCCTGTCTTGGCGGAGGTTAGTTTCACTGAACAGTGCGTCAATAAATTCACCGGCTTCAAAGGGCCGCAAATCGTCCGCTTGTTCACCCACGCCAATAAAGCGAATAGGCAGTTGTAGCTGCTGCGCCATGGCAAAAATAACCCCACCTTTAGCGGTGCCGTCGAGTTTTGTAAGAGTGATTCCTGTGACCCCCACCGCAGCACCAAACAAGCTGGCTTGGCTTAAGGCATTTTGACCCGTGGCGGCGTCAAGCACGAGCATGACTTCATGAGGGGCATTAGCATCGAGCTTTTGCATGACCCGCACGACCTTGCTCAACTCATCCATAAGATGGGATTTATTTTGTAAACGCCCAGCAGTGTCAGCAATCACCACGTCAATGCCTTTGGCCTGGGCCGACTGCACTGCATCAAAAATGACGGAGGCGCTGTCTGCCCCAGTGTGTTGAGCCACCACGGGCACATTGTTACGGCTGCCCCATTCTTGCAGTTGTTCAACGGCTGCGGCACGAAAGGTATCGCCTGCGGCTAGCAACACTGTTTTGCCTTGGCTTTGAAAGCGCTTACTCAACTTGCCTATAGTGGTGGTTTTGCCAGCCCCGTTTACCCCCACCATGAGGATCACAAAGGGGCTATCTTGTGGTGGGATTTCTAAAGGAGCTTGGCTACCTTGCAGCAATGCTGCAAGCTCCTCTTTGAGGGCACTATAAAGTGCAGGCGGATCTGTTAAATCTTTACGAGCGACCCGATCACTGAGTTTTTTAAGCAGGCTTGCTGTGGCTTCTATGCCCACGTCGGCAACTAATAATTGCGTTTCTAGTTCTTCAAACAGGTCGTCGTCGATTTGTTTGGCGCCTAAAAAAAGCGTTGCAAGGCCATCACCTAAGTTACCACGGGTGCGGCTGAGGCCAGTTTTTATGCGTTCAAAGAAACTCTGCTTGGGCGCTAGCGCCACGGTCACTGTGGTGTTTTCTGTGGCATCTACTTTGGCATCAGTAGGTAGGGTATTAGCATCGGTAGGCAGGGTATTAGCATCGGTATCTAGCACGTCAACTATGCCCTGCACAGGGGCGTCTGACCCCGGTGTTAAAGGCGTGCTTTTGTCCTGTGGGGTGTTTTTGTTTTTGCCAAATAAATTAAACAGGGCCATGATGTCTGTGACGTCTCAGTATATACACTTAGGTGGGGTTAAATTTTAGCATAGCTTTTACGTGTGCATGCTTCTTTTATGCAGGGATTACCTTAGAATAGCCTTCTTGACTGCTTCTACCCATTTTATCTTTAGGTACGTTTATGGCCCGTAAACCCAGATCCAAATCATCTCATGCTGCTTCTTGGCTACCTGCTGTTGGCACCGCGCCTAAGTTTGGTCAGGTGGTGGAAATTGGCCAAGCTGGGCGCCAAAGTTTACGCATTATCGGTGGAGAATGGCGTGGGCGGAAAATCCCATTTGCCACCGTTATTGGCCTCAGGCCTACCCAGGATAGAGTACGAGAAACCCTATTTAACTGGCTTTCTGGTCCTATAGCAGGGGCGAGGTGTTTAGATTTGTTTGCTGGCACTGGCGCCTTAGGACTAGAAGCACTGTCTCGTGGTGCTAAACACGTGACCTTTGTAGACTTGTCTAATATTGCCACCACTAGCCTTACCAACAACTTAAAGCAGTTACCTCTAAGCGCAGATCAAACCACGGTGGTGGATCAAAAAAGTAGCTTTGATTGGCTTAAAATTCATCAGGCCGAAGGGGCCCTTACGGAGCAAGCGACGCAGTACCATCTGGTGTTTTTAGATCCACCCTTTGCTCTTGCTCTAATGCCAGACATACTCAAAGCTTTATTTGCCAGCAATTATCTAGCACCTGGAGCCATGATTTACGTGGAACAGGCACAGCCTTTGGCACAATTGGATTTGCCGCCTCCGTGGAAACTACACCGTAATAAAAAAGCTGGCCAAGTGCATTATGGGTTAATTAGTCAATAAGCGTTGGCGCCAAAGTATGATGACAGCTGAATTAAAAGCTGTCTCAGGCAGGGTTTAACATAGCGTGTGTGGTGACGCCTCTAGACTGAGGTCAAGGGTCATACCCACGCCCACAATACCGCTGCCAATCACATCGGCTCTGAGCCCGCCACTCCCTAAAAAGGCTTGGATGACTTGGGTCCTTGAAATCTGTTGATTCTCTAGTAGCCGACCCAATACATTACACGGCTGACACAGTTCGACGCCTTTGAACCGGGCTTTACCAATGGAAAACTCGACGCCTACTAGGGCATTTAGATCAACGCCTCGGGTAATAATGTTTCGGCGCGTTTGGTGTGGACTAATAGACTGACCCCATTGTGCGTTATATGCATCCACCGCTTCGGCTTCTATGAGGGTGATATTCTGGCCCTTTTTCTGGGCTTTTTTGAAATGCCGGTCGCCAGTAATTCCGCTCCCAAAAACCACTTGCACGGCATGGGCTTGTTGCAGCGCCTGCCTTGATTTCTTTGATACAAAAATGGCTTCAATCATTCATTACACCTTTAATTTTAGCCTGCAATTGCAACATCC
>CAWUTT010000023.1:0-17682 GCA_963925635.1 uncultured Pseudomonadales bacterium
TGGTACCAAAACTTGCGGCCAGCGGTTTGAGCTTGCACATGCTCAGCATTGGCTTTCCAGTGTTTAATTGAGTCCATATCGGCCCAGTAAGACACCGTTATACCGATCTCTTGTGTGGCGGACTCCACTCCCAAAAAGCCAGATTGTTGCGCTGCTAGCTCCAGCATTCGATGAGCCATTGCATCATAGCCATGATCACCTGCTGTGCGTGTAGAAGTGAAAATGACCGCAAAATAGGGTGGTTTAGGGGTGTTGGCGATAACCGACATGGCTGCTCCTAGGCAGATAAAGTTGATCTTTTGCGCATCAAGGTTTAAGCCCTGTGGGCTCATTCGTAATTCTAAACTGAGGCAACCAAAAGCGGTGGTCATGCACCTTGTTGGCCCACGCTTTTAGTTTTCCAGCAACCCCCGTGGGTTAGGCATGATCAGCTAGGCTGTTTGACCTTTCTTAGGTACGGCTTCACAGTGTCCCAACCCTCGGGGTAGATTTTTGCGGCTTCTTCATTACTCACAGAGGGAACAATGATGACGTCTTCACCTTGCTTCCAATTCACGGGGGTGGCAACCTTGTGCTGAGCAGTCAGTTGCATGGAATCAATAACGCGAAGAATTTCATCAAAATTACGCCCCGTGGTCATTGGGTAAATAATCATGAGTTTGATGTTTTTGTCAGGGCCAATGACAAATACAGAACGTACGGTTGCATTGGTCATGGCGGTTCTACCTTCGGCAGACCCAGTTTCATCAGCGGGAAACATGTTATACAGCTTAGCAACCTTTAGATCCGTATCAGCGATAACAGGGTAGTTAACAACCGTATTGCCCACTTCTTCAACATCGGCAAGCCATTGTTTATGGTCGTTGATAGGATCAATACTCAAGCCAATGATTTTGGTATTTCTGTTTTCGAATTCAGGCTGGATTTGGGCTAAATATCCCAGTTCAGTGGTACACACTGGGGTGAAGTCTTTGGGATGTGAAAACAGTACGGCCCAGCTTTCTCCTATCCACTCATGAAAATCAATCTTCCCTTGCGTCGTGTCTACCTGAAAATTGGGTGCTTGATCATTAATAAGTAACGACATATGTTTCTCCTTGGTTAAGCTTAATCTGTGTAAACGTGCTTAAAGCATAACAGTCTTCAGTTATTATGCTGATATTAATTAATACCGCTAAATACCGTTAAATGCCGCTAATAGATGCGACGCCTAACGGGTTATAGATAACGATGTGCTTGGGTGAGGAGGCTCACAAGTGAGTCAGCCCAAATCAGCCCAAATCAGGTTTTTGTAGGCACGGGGGTAAGTTAACCTGCCTTGACCACCCTTAAGTTAATGCTAACCCTAACCCTTGTAAAGAAACCATCTTATGTTCACTGTGACGCAATAATTCGAGTTCCTTAAAGCCAAACTTTTGATGAAATAATAAAGAGGGTGTGTTGGGTGGCAGAACATCAATCTCAGCGAATACCTGAGGTAATGCATGGGACTCAGCCCATTTAATAATATGCTGGTATAGCAAGGACGCTAGACCTAGGCCCCTAAATCGGTCGGAAACCACGATTCTATCTACGTAAAAAAACCTGTCATATTGATTATTAAACCAGGCATAGTTGATGCTCTCGTAGGCTGTATCATGGGTCAGGCCGATCAAGAAGCCAGCCACTTGATGGTCTTTTTCCACCACCACAGATAAGGCAGACATGCCAATTAAACTCAGTACAGCGCTTCTGTCTAGGGGGCTTAATACCTTCACTGATGTCTGGTTTAGTTCGAGTATAGCCTCGATATCTTTACTTTCGATGGGCCTGATAATCATTGATATTCCTTATGTGCTTAATGCAAAGTACTGAAAACCCAAGGCATGACTATAAATCACGCTGGTAGCGTGCAACCATAGCCACGTGGCTTTCTAGTGGGTCGTTTATGCCAAGCTGATCATTTAGCATGGTGGCTATGGTTGGCAGCTCCGAACGTTCAATTTTGGCATCAGCGGACCAAAGTTTAGAACGCATTAGGGCTTTAGCACAATGTAAAAATACTTCCTTGATGCTAATTTCAATACAGGTCTTGGGCGGGTTTTTATGATCAGCGAACAAGTTCAAATGTGCAGCTGAGGTAGAAATTTGCCCCAGGCCATTGACTCTTAATGTTTCATCGACACCAGGGATTAAGAATAAACAGCCGACCTGTCCTGTCTCAATAATATTAACCAGACTGTCGAGCCGATTATTACCTTTGCCGTCGGGAATGATGATGCAGGTTTTATTGAATACTTTTACAAAGCCAGGCTCACCGCCCCGAGGTGAGCAGTCAAGTGAGCCTGAGATGGCGTGAGTAGACAGGGTCATAAAGGGCGAATGTTCAATAAAATTAATGCTATGGTGTTCTAAGGCAGCGAGCTGCTTATCTTTAGCGCGCCCCTTTGCATGGCCGTAGATTTCTCGAAGTTGTAATTCAGATTCAATAAGCATTGTTTTTATTTCCTTAACTCGTCACTCTTAGCCAATAAATGTGCCCATACTCAGACGTTCTTCTATGACAAAACCTAGGCTTTCATAAAAGGCGGCTACCTCTGTATTAGTGGCACGAATTTGCAGGTTAACCTTGATACAGCCCATTACTTTTAACGCCTGTATGGCCTGTTTGACCAGCGCTGCACCAGCGCCACTGCGGCGCTGTTCTTTTAGCACTGCAACGGCATATAACCAACCACGATGGCCATCATAGCCGGCCATGCATGCACCTATCATTAAGCCTTCATGCTCAGCGATAAAAATAAGCTTGTCTATGGCTAGCTTGGCTTCGATGACCTTTGATGGCTCGTTGTGGGAGGGGTCATCAGGGAACACTGTGTGCCAGAGCTTAATTAGATCAGTGCGATCAGATTCACAAAATTGTCGTATTTTCATCATTTACTCATGCTGGCCACTTCATTTTAAGTGTAGCATGAGTGACATGATCCGCCACTAGCGCTGAAAGTCATAAACGCTGCCTAAACTGAGAATTTGGGTGAGTTCATCTAAGGCGCTGTGACTTTCAATGAGCAGTTGTGGGTCAGCCAGATCGGCTTCAGTGAGGGTGTCGCGGTAATGTTTTTCGGTCCAGGCCATTAACCGGGCGAACAGGGTAGCGGTCATCATGCAAGCAGGGTTAACAGCACTCTGCTCGGCTTCGTTAAGCACCACCCGCAGGCGCAAGCAGGCGGGGCCGCCGCCGTTGCTCATGCTTTGTTTTAAGTCGAACACCACAATCTCCTCAACGGCGTTGTTGCTGGCTACAAGGTGATCTAGGTAGGCTGAGACATTGGCGTTAGCTCGGCATTCTTGTGGCACCACCATGCCCATTTTACCGGCACCTAAGTGCGGCAGGCACAACAATTGACTGTTAAATAAGTAACTGCTCACTGCATCTTGTACCGTGACTTGGTCGTTGGGCACTTCGATGAACTGCATGTCACCATTGCCCATGTTAGTCATGGCGCGCTGTAGGTCGTGGTTAACTTGTTGGGTGTTGAGAAAGGCGTGTTGGTGGTAGAAGGACACAGGGCCATTGCCCACGGCAATAACGTCGTTATGAAACACCCCCGCATCGATGACCTCTGGGTTTTGTTGAGCAAACACCACCTGGTTATCGTTTAAGCCATGTAAACGGGCCACTGCTTGAGACGCCTCTAGACTTTGGCGCGCTGGGTATTGAGTGGGTTTAGCCGCCTTTGCATTAAAGGCCTGTTGCCCATACACAAAAAATTCCACTCCAGGTTGGCCATAATAGTTACAAAAACGCGTGTGGTTAGCCGCACCCTCATCGCCAAAATGATCTGATGAAGGTAGTGCCAGATGATGGGCAAAGTGGTCTTGGTCAGCAAAGGTGGCTTGTAAAATACGCCCGGTGGTTGCATGTTCTATAGAACGGTGAAAACGGTTAACTAGGTTAGCTGGGGTAAAGTGTAAGCGGCCATCAGCGCAATCTGCACTAGCAGAAACGGTGGCAGCGTTGGCGGTCCACATGCTTGACGCCGAGTAACAGGAGGCTAATAGTTCTGGGCCTTTGGTGGCAGCCTGATGAATGACTTGGCTATCGGTACCGGAAAAGCCCAGGCGGCGTAAGGTGTGCAGATCTGGGCGTGATTGGGGTGCTAACACACCTTGCATCATGCCCATGTCATGTAATGACTTCATCTTCTGCAAACCTTGTTGAGCAGCCTGCTTCGGGTTGGATGGCCGTGCTGAGTTGCTACTTGAAGCCACGTTACCATAGGACAAACCACCGTAGTTGTGGGTGGGTCCTACCAGACCATCAAAGTTAGCCTCAACAGCGTGTATAGGGGCGCTCATAGTGACTCCTTAGAGGTCTAAGCCAGGGCTTAATTGTGCGGGCATGGTTAAGGTCTCAGCTTCCATAGAGGCCACTGGGTAGGCGCAATAGTCCGCCGCATAAAAGGCGCTAGCACGGTGATTACCACTGGCACCCACACCACCGAAGGGGGATGCACCACTGGCGCCGGTGATTTGTTTGTTCCAGTTGACGATGCCGGCGCGGATACGAGGCAAAAAGTAATCGTATTGGTCACGTGAATCACTTAACAAACCAGCGGATAAGCCAAAACTGGTGTCGTTAGCCATGGCGATGGCTTGGTCAAAATCTTGGTAACGGACTAAGGTCAAAAGTGGGCCAAAATATTCTTCGTCGGGCAAGCCCTTAACCTCCGTCACGTCTATTAAAGCAGGGCTTAAAAGCCCCGTACCCTCTGCGAGCAATGCCATGGTCACCAAAGATGTAGCGCCTTGGTTGATTAAATGTTGTTGCGCAGCTAATAGTTGTTGGGCCGCAGCCGATGAGATTACAGAGCCCATAAACGGGGCCGGCTCTGCATCATACAAACCCACTCGTATTTTACCCACAGCGGTGATTAGCATGTCGACTAACGTGTCGCCTGCCGTTCCAATAGGCACATACAAACGCCGGGCACAGGTGCAGCGCTGGCCCGCCGAGATATAAGCCGATTGAATGATTTCATGCACTGCAGCACGTGGATCGGCGACTTGGCTTACGATTAATGGGTTGTTACCCCCCATCTCTAGGGCCAATATTTTGTCTGGACGACCCGCGTATTGCTGGTGCAAAAGCATGCCGGTACTAGAGCTACCGGTAAAGAATAAGCCGTCAATGCCATGGTGATTGGCGAGGGCAATGCCAGTCTCACGTGCACCCTGTATTAGGTTAATTACCCCAGCAGGTAAGCCTGCGTCTAACCAACATTGAAGGGTTAGCTGAGCGACCATGGGCGTTTGCTCACTGGGTTTAAATACCACAGTGTTGCCTGCTAAAAGTGCTGGTACTATGTGCCCATTAGGTAAGTGGCCTGGAAAGTTGTAAGGTCCAAAGACAGCCACAACCCCATGGGGGCGATGACGCAACCAAGCTTGGGTACCGGCTGGAGCAGGTTTACTCACTACGCCAGTACGTTCTTCATAGGCCCTTGCCGATAGGTCAATTTTGCTAGCCATGGCGCCTGCTTCTGTGCGAGTTTCCCACAAAGGCTTGCCCGTTTCTTGAGCGATAGCCACGGCCATTTGTTCGGCCTTGGCTTGTAATTGGGTTTGAAAGGCTTTGACCATAGCCAGGCGATCTTCGTAGCTGCTTAAAGACCAAGCAGGAAAGGCTGCGCGGGCTGCCGTGATCGCATCGTCAACTTGTTGGGCATCGGCCCCTTGGCCCTGCCAAAGCAGGTCGTTATTAGCCGGATTAACAGAATCAAAAGTTGGGCCTTGGCCAGCTAACCATTGGTTATTAATGAGGTGAGTCATGATTATTCCTTATACTTTAGGGCTGTGGGCCAAATAGGGGTACTGCGCGGAGTGTTTCGCCAGCTGCAATTTTTAACGCGTTGGCTAATTCTGTGCTCACGCGCACTGGCCCAGAGTCTGGGATACTAATGTAGGCCGTAGTGCAGCGATAGCTGTCTAGGCTGGTATTGCTGACCAGGTAAAGTGTTGCTCCAGAAGGCATTGGGTCGGCAATTATGACGGTGTGTATTTGACTGTCGCGCACGGCCCGAATGTCTTTTACTTGAGTTTCCAGAGCTGGACCAGCATCAAAAATATCTACATAACCTTGATAGCGGAAGCCTTCATCTTCTAGC
Source organism: uncultured Pseudomonadales bacterium (assembly GCA_963925635.1). Taxonomy (GTDB): domain Bacteria; phylum Pseudomonadota; class Gammaproteobacteria; order Pseudomonadales; family Balneatricaceae; genus Njordibacter. The sequence continues at coordinate 6,147 of CAWUTT010000023.1, forward strand.
ATTTTACGGGCTGGACGGGTGCTTTCGTGCACCTTTCCTATGACCTCCTGAGCGCTTTGTGGCAACAAATTGATGTAAAGTGGGTGACGAGGCATGAGTTCGGCTATAAATTCTTTTTTGCCCAAACCGGTTAGACGGTCGGCATCGGCAAATGGCATATCGAAAAAATGAGCACCTAAACCATCCCAAAAAGGCGATTGACCATTGGCGTCTGATACACCCCGCATTTCCGCTATAATTTTAGTTTCAAAGCGTTGTGGAAATTGGGCCAAGAAAAGAAAACGGCTCTTAGATAATAAATTACCATTTTTGCTGTGGCGGTAGTCGGGGTCTAAAAACAGGGTACAAACTTCAGCGCAGGCGGTCTGATCGTTGCTTAAATACAGGGTAGGGAAGGTGTTGTGCACGCTTAATTCGCGGCTGGAATGCACTAAGGTTCCAATACGGTAACTATACCAAGGAGTGGATAAACCAATGGTAGATTCAATGCCACAAATACCCACCACTTTAGCTGCTTGCGTGTCTTCCAGCACAAATACGTAGCTCTGTTCGCGACTAAGGTCAACTTGGTCACTAAAAGCCGCTAAGGAGGCTTCAATTTTGCTGGTAATACGGTCTGGATCTGCAGGCAATGAGGTAAAACCAACGCCAGCTTTATGGGCTAAGTTGAGTAGGGCGTCAGCATCGGTCGCCAATAAGGGACGGATTATCATCATGGGGGGCCTCCAGAAGGTTTTGTAACACATTTTTATGCCACAAATAGTACCTTTATTGGACCCCAAACTCTTTTCAATTAAGCCTCCTAGATTTAGCCCTAGAGACTTATCTTCTCAGCTCCCAAGCCCGCATAAAAACCTTCATAACGGGCAATAGGTTAGGGTGTTGCCAGAGACGACTTGTAAAGCCTCTAACTGAGCTTCGCTAAGCACCAAAGTTGAACTTGGTTTGCGGGCAATAATGCAGCGAAAATCGAGACAGCTGTTGTTACACACGAGTACCCGTTTGCCGCGTAATACTTCGTCACCTAGCAGCGCTTGGGCGTGCTCGGCGTGACGAATAGCACGCAGATGGCGGGTGCGCACTTCTAAGATCGGGCCCGCATCAAAAATATCCACATGGCCTTCAAAATGCAGTCCCTCGTGTTCGAGAATATTGACGATATCCTCTACGCCTTCATGGTGCTCGCCAATAACCGCTTGTGCTGCAGCGCTTAACAGGGGCACATACAGTGGATAGCGGGGCATTAGATTAGCAATAAAATGCTTATTGCTAGAGGTGGTCAGTAGGTCAGCGTCGTCAAAGTCCATGGTGAAAAAGTGCCTGCCGACCGCTTCCCAAAAGGGTGACACACCCTTATTGTTAATTACACCTTTCATTTCTGCAATGGTTGTAGAGGCGAAACGTTCTGGAAAACAAGCCATAAATAGTAGGCGTGATTTTGACAGCAGCTGATCATAAAAATTACAGCGATAATCTGGCTCTAAGTAAAACGAACTTAGGCGTGACGCACCGGTATAATCGTGACTTAAGTGCAGGGCTGGGATGCGATTATTAATCTTCAAATCAGCCGAAGCATGAACTACCTGATCCACGCGGTAGGTATAATAAAGCTCACTTAAACCCACCGTAGCATCCACCGTACAGGTGCCTACCAAACGCTCACTTTTGGTGTCTTCCATAACGAAGGTGTAGGCCTCTTCTCCGGCGTAGTCAACGCTAGAAGCAAATGACAATTCACTGTGATTAATCTTTTGTGCTAAGTGTGCGGGTTGGTTGGGTAAATTAGTGTGGCCTATACCTGAGGCCGCAGCAAACTCGTTAAAGGCTTCACCGTCGTTAGTTTTTATGGGTCGAACAATTAACATGACGCACGCACCATACCTTCGCGCTGTAACCAAACTAAGTCTTCACTCTGGGCTAAACGTAATAAAATTAATGCACTTAACTGCGAGCGAGTGGTTAAGCTAGACAAGTGCATGTATTCATCGGCACTGTGAATTTTACCACCCTGTACGCCTAAGGTATCGATATTGGGCAGACCAGCCGCCGCAAGGTTGTTGCCATCACAACAGCCTCCTGTGGGTAAAAACTCTAAGTTAAGGCCAAGGCTTTGGCCACAAGATTGTACCAACTTGCAGAGGGTCTGGTTAGCCTCGCTCAGCACTTTAGGCTGGCGACCAAAACCACCATGCAACTCAATACTAATGCCATCTACAGCATTAATGTCGGCTAAAATAGTGGCGATTTTGTCCTCGCACCAGGCTTGCTGTTGACTGTCTTCAATGCGAATATTAAAGCGCATAGTGCAGGTGTCAGGCACAATATTCACCGCCCCTCCACCCTTCACAAACCCTGGATTGATGGTAATGCCTGGCTGTTGACCGTTAAGGTCATCGAGGGCGCAGGTGAAATCTGCCATGGCACGGATGGCGTTGCGACCGAGATGATGCTCACGACCAGCGTGGGCGGCTTTACCCCGAGTGACTACAGAAAAATTACCACTACCTTTGCGGGCACCGGCTAAATTCCCATCCGCAAAAGAAGGCTCGTAAATTAAACCTAAGTGATGGCGTTGAGCAATTTCTGGGAATAATTTAGCTGAGCTAGGCGAGCCAATTTCTTCATCTGGGTTAAACAAAATTTCCCAGCCTAATTGATGTTGCAATGGACTGCGTTCAAAGGCTTCTAAGGCTTTAAACATGACCACAATGCCACCTTTCAAATCGGCAACGCCTGGGCCGTTGATGATGTCATCTTCAAGGTGCGTGATCTTCTGGAATGGGTGGTCAATAGGGAACACTGTATCCATATGAGCGCACAAAAAAACCTGTGTTGGTGCCTGAGGGCGTTTGAATAACCGCAACGCCCGCCCTAAAGGTTTTTGGTTCAATTGACCTGAGTCGTCCACCACATCGTGTGGAGGCAGGTCGATAAATTCGACCTCACAATCCAGTTTTTGGCTCCACTGGGCTAGGGTATCCGCCACCTTATTTACCCCTTCCACATGGTAGCTGCCGGAATTAATTTCGGCTAAGGTCCAGAGGTCTTGCTGCATGATTTTCTGCTGTGTAGCAATCCAGTCTAGTGCGTGTGCTTCCATCTCATTGTTTACAGTCAAATCTGTCATAGCTTTTCCTAATACGCCTTCTCAATGCTGCTATCCTGCTTCTACTATAATTCTACTGTGCTTCTACTATGTCACGCACAGCAGCTTCCAAGATAACCAAACCAGCATCAATATCGGTATCAGGAATTAACAAGGAGGGCGCCATACGGATAACGTTTGGCCCCGCAATTAATACCATTAAACCTCTCGCTTGGGCTGCAGCTAAGAATTTTCCAGCGCTGCCTTTGTAGGTGTCATTAAGCGCACAGCCAATTAATAAGCCTTTACCTCGGACCTCTTCGCAAAAGGGTAGACGCGAGTTAATGGCTTCTAAACCCGCTTTAAAACGCTCAAATTTAGCCTTAACACCAGCTAAAACCTCTGGGGTATTAACAATATCGATGACGGCTTCAGCAATTGCACAAGCTAGTGGGTTGCCGCCATAGGTACTGCCGTGAGTGCCTATGGCTAGGCTTTGTGCCACTTTTGTAGTGGTTAACATGGCTGCCACAGGAAAGCCGTTGCCAATCCCTTTAGCCGTAGTGAGGATGTCTGGAATGACTTTGGTTTGCTGGTAAGCATATAGGGTGCCTAAGCGGCCAGCGCCGGTCTGAACTTCGTCGAGCACCAATAAGGCATTGTGTTCATCACATAATTCGCGGGCCCGCTGTATAAAAGCTGGGTCTGATTTAATAATACCGCCTTCACCTTGTAGTGGTTCCATGACAATGGCACAGGTTTTATTAGAAACAGCCGCTTCAAGGGCTGCAATATCATTGTAAGGCAAGTGGGTAATGCCCTCTAAGGCGGGGCCAAAACCAGCGCTGTACTTAGGTTGGCCACCCACACTTACAGTGAATAAGGTACGGCCGTGAAAGGCTTGCTCAAACGCGATAATCTCATTTTTTTGTTCACCAAAGTTATCCACTGCGTAACGGCGAGCCAGTTTAAAGGCGGCTTCGTTGGCTTCACCACCGGAGTTAGCAAAATAGACCTTATCGGCAAAGGTAGCGTCGGTAAGCTTCTTGGCCAAACGCAGTGCGGGTTCGTTGGTCATAACGTTAGCCGTGTGCCATAGTTTTTCGCCTTGATCCTTCAAGGTGGCGACTAGCTTAGGATGGCTGTGGCCGACACTAGTAACGGCAATGCCACCCGCAAAATCGATGTACTCTTTTTCATTTTGGTCCCAAATACGAGACCCTTTACCACGTACTGGAATGACTGGGGCTGGCGCGTAGTTAGGCACCATTACTTCATCAAACAAGGCACGTGTTACTGGGGTATGGCTCATAAAACTTCCTAATATTGATTACTTTGGTTAATTGTTTAAAACAGCTGAATCGTTAAGTACTACTGCTCTTAAGCTTAGCGATTTCTCGGACTGCTACTGACAACATCGCCAAATTGATGTTGGTATTGCTTTGTAGCTCACTAAAAATGCTCAGGCAGCGTTCGATTAAATCGTGGTTGCGCAAATCCCACGCTTGGCTTTGGTCGCTGGCAATCACTGCTTGCGTCAACTGAGCCAAACTGGCTTCGAACTCCTGTTTAAGACTGGCCCTTGCTTTGCGTTGCCATTGATCTTGACTAGGCAAGTTGGCAATGGCTTGGTTAAGCCAGTCGCCTTGCAGGCGTTCGTACAATGCGTACCATGTTTGGGCGGCAGTCGTGACTTTGGTGCTGCATTGGCTAGCCACTTGAGCCACGTCTAAGCCATGGTACAAAAACTCTAGTTGGCTCAGGCGCTGACTAATACTCTCTTCAATGCCGTTGGTGGTAAGTTCATCTGCGTGAGCATTGATGCGCTGGGCGGCCCCATGGGGTAGTAGCTTAGTCAGGCCGACGTAATAATCCGCCATGGGCTTTTGATACTGGTCCACCATGGTTTGAATAGGCTCGCCTGGGTGGCGGCTTAACAACCAAAGGGTAAGATCTTCCAATAAGGTCTGAATGTTTTTATGTAATTCCATAGACTGCGTGTAGTTAAGGATCAAGGTGACTCGGTCCAGTTCACTCCACAAACTTTGGGCATCTATAATATCGCAGGCTGCGGTAAAGGCGCGGGCGATATCCCCCGACTCGGCACCCATTTCTTCTTGCAAATAGTTATTAAAGGTAGAGCCCATGCGGTTACCAATTTGATTAGTAACATGGGTGGCAATGATTTCATTACGCAAGGGGTGGGAGCCCATTGCGCTAGCATATTTCTTACTCAGCACCTTGGGGAAATAATCTTCTAGGCTGCGTGCCAAGTAGCTGTCATTACCGATGTCTGCCGCCATCAATTCATCAAATAAACGCATTTTACTATAAGCCAGCAAGACTGCAATTTCGGGGCGGGTTAAGCCCGCTTGAACCCGGGCGCGTTCGTCCATGTTGGCATCATCTGGCAAACCTTCTAGGGCACGATTAAGGCGGCCTTGTTTTTCTAAGCTGTGTATTAAACGTTTATGATCGCTTAAGCGAGCACAGGCTTGGCCTTCAGCGATACTTAACACCAAGGTTTGATGGTAGTTGTGGTCTAGTACTAAATCACCGACTTCATCAGTCATGCTAGCCAGTAACTTATTGCGTTGCTTCATGGTCATATCGCCAGCGTCTACCAGTTGGCTGAGCAATATTTTAATGTTGACTTCATGGTCTGAGCTATCCACTCCAGCGGAGTTATCGATGGCGTCGGTGTTGATGTAACCGCCAGCTTGGGCAAACTCAATACGCCCGTGTTGGGAGAAACCTAAATTGCCACCTTCACCAATGACTTTGGCTCCCAGTTGGTTGCCATTGACGCGCAAGTTGTCATTAGCAGGGTCGCCAATATCGCTGTGGCTTTCGCTACTGGCCTTCACATAAGTGCCAATGCCGCCGTTCCAAAAGAGATCTGCTGGCATCTTTAGCAAAGCATGCATTAATTCATTAGGTGCCATTTTTTTGGCTTCTGTGCCAAGCATTGCTTGGACTTGTGGGCTGAGTTTGATGGACTTGGCTGAACGTTCAAATATACCCCCACCTTTGGAGATGAGTTTGCTCTCATAATCGGTCCAACTAGACCTTGGTAGGTTAAATAAACGCTGGCGTTCGGCAAAAGAAGTGGCTGCATTAGGGGTAGGGTCAAGAAAAATATGCAGGTGATTAAATGCAGCTTTTAAGCAAATATGTTGTGACAAAAGCATACCATTACCAAATACATCCCCCGCCATGTCTCCCACCCCGACGACGGTGAAATCTTGGCTTTGGCAATCTCGCCCTTGCTCGGCAAATAAACGTTTGACCGATTCCCACGCACCACGGGCAGTAATACCCATCTTCTTGTGGTCGTAGCCATTAGCGCCTCCAGAAGCAAAGGCATCACCCAACCAAAAGTTGTTTTTTTCTGAGATAGAATTAGCTAAGTCAGAGAAGGTGGCGGTGCCTTTGTCAGCGGCAACGACCAAGTATGGGTCATCATCGTCGAAGCGAACTAGTTGCTTAGGGGCAACAATTTTTTTGTCGACAATGTTATCCGTAAGATCTAATAACGCTTGAATAAAGGTAGAGTAGCTACGAATGACTTCTGCCATTAGCGTTTCTCGGTCTTGAGTTTGCGGTAATTGTTTACACACAAAGCCACCCTTAGCACCTAATGGCACAATGACCGCGTTTTTCACCATCTGTGCCTTGACTAGGCCCAGCACCTCCGTGCGATAGTCTTCTTGACGATCAGACCAGCGTAAACCACCGCGAGCCACTTTGCCACCGCGCAGATGCACCCCTTCTACCCAGGTTGAGTAAACAAAAATCTCATACTTAGGCAAGGGTAATGGTACCCCTGGGATCTTACTTGGATCTAATTTGCAGGACAGGTATTCATGGCGCTTGCCGGAGCTATCGGTTTGGAAGTAATTAGTGCGCAACATGGACATGATGACCGCCAAGTAATACTTAACAATGCGGTCTTCATCAAGGTTACTCACCTGTTCTAAGGCTAAACCAATATCTTCCTGCAATTGACCGATAAGGTCCTCAGACTGCTGATGATCAGGATCAAAGCGAGCCTCAAACAAACGCACTAAGGTATGGGTAATGTCAGCATTGCCCACTAAGGTAGTTTGCATGTAGGTTTGGCTAAATGGCACCTGAATTTGCAGCAGGTAGCTGCTAATCGCTCGAATGAGTATGGTTTGCTGCCAAGTTAAGTTAGCAGCCAATATCAAACTATTAAAGCGATCGTTAGCCACGCGGCCTGTATAAATTTGGCTAAAGGCCTCTTGAAACCGTTCTTTGACGTTAGCACGATCAAGGTTCACCCGCGGGTCAATTTCAATCACAAAGTCGATAATCCACTGGTCTAACCCAGCTTCAGACCTTATGGTGTAAGGGTAAGCGTTGATCACCTTGACACCCATACGTTCTAATATAGGTAATACATCGGATAAGGCTTTGGCTCGACCGTGTCCAAACACTTTAAAACTAAGGCTTTGCTCTGCTTGATGCAAGGAGCGGTATAGATAGGTCGAAAGGGGGCTGTTCGCATTGATTTTTTGCAAGCGAATAAGGTCCATGACGGCCACTTGGGCAGAGAAGTTTTCTTGGTAGGCCAGCGGAAAGGCTTGACCATATTGCTTAAACAGTTGATTACCTTCGGCTTCACCGCGCTTGTTATTAAGGGCGTGGTGTAAGTGGTCACTCCAAGCTAACATGGCGTCGCGCATTTGCTGTTCTATGTCATTAATATCAAACGGCGCGTTGTTAATGTCTTTGCCATGCACAGTCAACTGCACCCGAGCCAAGGGTTGCTCAGAGAACATGACGTTAAAATCAACGCTAGAACCAGTGAATTCGCGTATAAGGATGTTTTGCATTTTAATACGTAACTGGGTATTAAAACGCTCTCGGGGTACATAAACCAAAGCGGTAGCAAAGCGACCAAAGGTATCTAAGCGCAAGAAGAGGCGCAAATTATGTCGTTCTTGGGTGTCTAATACGCCACGGATAATAGGATAAAGTTCATCCACGCTGGCTTGTAACATTTCGTCCCGCGGGTAGCTATTGAGGATGTGCTGTAAGGCCTTACCCTTGTGGCTGTTGGGTAGTAGCTCAATCCGTTCGCGCAGGTCTTGCGCTTTACGCCTAAGTAATGGAATTTCATCTATACGGGCGGTATAAGCCGCAGAGGAATACAAACCGAAAAAGCGTTCCTCACCGACCACATTGCCTTGGCTGTCAAAGCGTTTAAGCCCCAGGTAGTCAAAATTAACTGGACGGTGCACTGTTGATCGACTGGTAGATTTGGTCATGACCAGCATATTGCTACGCAGAGCTAAGTCTGAGTTGTGTTGCGATAATACCTTAGGCAAAAGACTGTCAGCACTACAGTTATGGTCACGGAAGCTGCCTAAACCCGTACCCTTTTGCGGTGTAAGCTGGCACAAGCCGGTTTTAGCATCCTTGTTGAGTGTATAAGAACGGTAACCAATAAAGGTGAAATGATTGTCAGCGACCCAGCGTAAAAAAGCGATATTTTCGGCCAAGTCTTCTGCTGTAACAGGTAAATTTTGTGATTCAAGGGTGTCAATAATAGAGACCAATTGGTTACGCATGGGCAGCCAGTCGTCTACCACTAAGCGCACGTCACTGATAATTCCTTCAAGGGTGGAGATGATCTTAGTGACTGCTGCGGGATCATCTTGCTGGTCAATTTCAAACCGCATTACGGCTTCTAAATTGGCACTATCAGCTTTGCCTGTAAAGGGCGCTAAGCTGGTGATTTGGCCTTTAACATTTCGCTCAACGGCCACCACAGGGTGCGTGGTGATATGAATAGTATGGCCTAGGTGAACTAAGGCGTTAGTAATTGAGGACACCAAAAAGGCTTTGTCATGACATACTATATCGACAATGGTGTGGCTGGTGTACCACTGGTGTTCTTCATAGTTTGGATTATACACGCGTATATTGACTTGGTCGTTATGGCGTGTTTTTGCGCATTCCCATAAGCTAGACAGGGCACCATAAAGATTGTCTGTATCAAACTGTAACAACTCTGCAGGGATGCTTTCGGCGTAATAGAGACGAGCTAATTGTTGCATGGTTTTGCAATCAGCCTTTTTCTGGTGCTTGCTAATTAGGTCACAAACTAAATCAATTGCGATATTTTTTTTATCTGTTAAGGTGCGCATGTAGTTTTCCCTTGGAGTCAGTGTGTCAATAATGTCACTGCTATGAGTATTATTCAATAAACTGCTCGCAGGCACTAGGGGGTAAGTTGAGGTAGTGCGACGCCATTTGTTGGTAAAATGACATTATGACCTTTTTTGCTGTAATTCTACTGCTTAGTATTTTATCTCGTTATAGTCGTGACCTGCATGTTGGGGTTAATGACCTTTTTATGCACTCATTCAACGATTCGGTGTATCCTTAAAGACTATGTCAAAGTTACCAGATGGCCATGCAATAGGTCTGCTTTTATTGCCACATACAAGCTTGAGTCATTATTGTGAAATTGCTGAGCTGTTACTGCATACTAACAGGGTATTAGAACACGACAAGTATAAGCTACAGGTGATTTCTGTAGGTGGTGAGTGTGTGTTAGGCAAGGCGGTGGATTATTTGGCTAGCGAGCGCGTTGATACCTTGTTTGTGATTGGAGACTTGATTACCCCCAATGCTGCTGATGCCGTGTTAGAGCGCTGGTTAGTTAAGCAAATGAGCATGGGCATAAACTTACTGGGCATAGGCGCAGGTATTATTCCGTTAGCCAATGCCGGTTTGCTCAATGGCAAACGCAGCTGTTGCCACTGGTCTTTGATAGAAAAACTGCAGCATAGCTATCCTCAAGTGCTCTGGAGTCATCGTTTGTTTGAGCAAGAAACGCAGCTGATGACCTGTGCTGGTGGTGCTTCTACCACCGATCTAATGCTGGCTTGGCTGACACAGCAGCAAGGTTTAGACATGGCTGTGCATTTGTCTGAATGGTTTTTAGTGGAGCGCATGCGGCCCCAAGATGCCCAACAGCGCATTCCCCTTAAAGCGCGCATTGGCAGTAGCCAGCCCAAGCTAATTGAAGCGGTCACCTTGATGGAAACCAACATAGAAGAACCCCTATCTCCTGATGATTTGGCCTACCATGTGGGGCTGTCTCGGCGGCACTTGGAACGCTTGTTTAAAAAACATTTAGACAGTGTTCCCTCACGGTTTTATTTGCAGTTGAGGTTAGACAAGGCCCGTCAAATGTTACGTGATACTGACCGTTCTATTGTAGAAGTGGGCATGAGTTGTGGCTTTTCTTCTGCGAGTCATTTTAGTACCACCTATCGCACTCATTTTAATGTTACACCACGCCAAGAGCGAGGTCGTGCTACCCATGTGGAATCAGCACCTAGCTGGAACCATTCTGTCGTTATTCAGCGACGCTTAGATTAATTAGTTAACCTTATATTGAGAAACGTATGGATATTTTTGCAGCGGCCACTTTGCTGTTTTTGGTAATGGATCCCCTTGGTAATATCCCCTTATTCTTGTCGGTATTAAAACAAGTCCCAGAAGAGCGTCGGCGACTCATTTTACGCAGAGAATTACTCATTGCCTATTTGGTGCTGCTAATATTTTTAGTCTTAGGCCCCCATATTTTGAATTTCTTACAGGTGTCTCAAGAAGCCATTCGGATTGGCGGGGGCATTGTATTATTTCTGATTGCGATAAAGATGGTGTTTCCAAAAGAAGGCGGCATATTAGGTAAAACCCCCGATGGTGAACCCTTTATAGTACCTTTAGCGATTCCTCTTATGGCGGGGCCCTCAAGCTTAGCCATGATTATGCTGATGCGAAAATCAGCTGAAGGCCAGTGGTTAGACATGTGGTTAGCTGTCACCGCGGCCTGGCTTGTTTCTGCGCTTATTTTATTAGCCTCACGCAGGCTTTACGTCTTGCTGGGAGAAAGGGGGCTGATCGCCATAGAGCGTTTGATGGGCATGGTGCTCATTATTATGGCGGTACAGATGCTTTTAGAAGGCACGGCAGAATATTTAAACTTGGTCTAATTGTTGAGGCAGTCTAGGGTTATTTGACCCTCCCTCACTTTAGGTACGTGCCTTTTCAAAGGCTGCCCAAGCCTTCTCAAACTCAGCTAAACCAAAACCTGGTTGGCGTGCTGGAGCTAAAATCAGTTGCTCGGTAGTCAGCAACTGGTCAATGGCCGCCTCTAGCAAGGGGATAACCTCTGGAGGAATGACTAAGGCGCCGTGTCTGTCCGCATGCACAAGGTCTCCATCGACAACGTGCATACCAAAAATAGTCACCGGCTGGCCAATGCTGCGCACGTGCACAAACCCATGGCTTGGGCCAATTGAACCTGCCACTACGGGAAATCCAGTGGGTAGATCACCCAAATCGCGCATGACCCCATTAGTTAAAGCGCCCCCGAGCCCAAAAGCCTTATGAATGGTGGTATTCACT
>CAWUTT010000024.1:0-5562 GCA_963925635.1 uncultured Pseudomonadales bacterium
GCATAAAACTCTGGTATTGATTCATAGACTGAGAAAACGTGCGCCATTCCTGACTAGTTAGCGCCTTCACAGCGGTTTCAATACAGGCTCCCATTTGTTCATAGAGTTGAGCAAACCGCTGCGGTTCATGCAAAGCTGCCTGAGCCACTTGCTCGATAACCATTGGCGTGGGCGTTTTATAACCACAATAAACGAGCTGAAGGTTGGGTGCGCTGTGCCACGCATGCTCAGATAATTGCACCTTTTGAGCAGTCACAGGCTCAGCCTTAAATTTAACCATACCGCCTAGCGCACTAGCCGCAACATCAGCACCAGAGCCGCGACCTTGGACTTTACGAATTGACTCAATACCCAACTGCATGACTGTCTGAGCATCAAACCGGCCTTGGTTAAGTAGTGCCATAGCCCCCAAGCTAGCCACGGTGACGGCGGCTGATGATCCTAGGCCTAAGGTGTGCTCAAATTCTGATTCAATCATTAGCTGCACACCCTCTGTGAGCTCACATAAGGCAAGGGCCTGCAATACAAAACTAAAAGGCGACTCTAGGCGCAGCTGAGATGGTAGATCAATCAGTGCACATTGAAAATGGCCTAAGGCGGAGACGATCACTAGCTGTCCATCGGTGCGCTTATTAGCCCTCACGTAGATGCGCTGGGTTAAGGCACAAACTAGAGCACTATGGCCAAACAACACCGCGTGCTCCCCCATGAGCATGGTGTTAGCTGGGGCTGATGCAATCACACTTGAACTAGTCAAAGTAAAACACCCCCTCTAGATCTGGTTGCATTTGTTGGACGCTATAACCGTAATCTTTACAGATTTTTTGCAGGTCCATGGGCCCTAAACCCAGCACCAAAACCACACCGGCTTGGTCACCCACTACACTGCCGGCACCACATATTTTTGCAGCCCCGCCACCGGTTTCTATTTGAGCAATAAACGCTGCCACCCTATTGGGTACTACACCAATATGCTGCAGCAGTTGGTGGTTAGCTGCGATGGCGCTAACCATGCACGCCTCATTAACCTTGGCGCTGCCAGAGCTGATGCTAGGGTCGTTAAGGTGGGTATTGTGTAACATACATTGCAGCAGGTTTTGTTGTACCCTTGCAAACTCGTCCCAAAGGGAGGCTGGAAAGTTTTGTTGTTTAACCGCTTCTACACACTCACCTGTAGAACTGTCTGGTTTGCCTGTGGTGACTAAAAACAATGGCCATAACTGGCTCACCGCTTGGCGCTCAGCAAGGCCCTTTTGGTAGCGTTGTAAACCACCCATCACACACACATAAGGATCTAAGCCACTCGATCGTCCATGCTGCCAGTGCTCGCTTTGGGTGGTTTTCGATATTAGTTGCGCCGCTGTTAATGGCTGCCCTAGGTGTTTAAAGGCTGCAGCCAACATGGCGGCCACCAGAGCTGCCGATGAACCCATACCGCCACCCGCAACCAGATCCATACTGAGTTCTATCTCTAGGCCCTGTGAGTGGGATAGAACATCAACCAGCCCACTAGCGCCTATAGCAGCCGCAAAAAATTGTGCCGGATTGACCACTACACTGGATAACAAGGCGGCATGGCTAAGGAATTGTTGATGGCGCAACTGGGTTGCTTGGGCTAGCTGGGCTAGCTGAATATTACTGAAATGTTGATCAATACCAAAGGCCGGCACTTTGAGGTAGACGCCATGGGCATCACTGCTAGTGACCTTAGCAAAGGCATATTTTTGAATAGCACAGGCTAAGGCAGGAGTACCATAAACCACAGCGTGTTCGCCACTGACAATAACCTTACCAGGCACTCTCACCAAGGAATAAGCTCGCCGAGCGGCAGAGTCAGACGCAGTCATCGCACCTGATAAAGGCGTTTGTGTTGACTAATCCCCATAAGGCGAAACTTGCCAGTCGTTTGCTGTTCAAACTCATGGTCGCCACCGTCAGTAGGCACTTCAAAAGCATACATCTTTTGGTAGTCGGCATAACTTAGGGCCTTGCGTGCTGCGAGCATAGCCTGGTGGCTCTGCTTATGCAGCATCTTCTGATAGCCCTTCACCAGCGTGCCTGTAAAAAACTCACCCACACTGCCCGAGCCATAACTAAAAAAACCAATGCGTTTGCCGGTCAGATTAGCAGCTGTATTGTCTAGCAAAGAAATTAATCCAATATACATCGCAGCCGTATAGCTATTGCCGGTAATGCGATTGTAAATAAGGCTAGAAGAAATTTGATCGTCTAGGGTTTGTTCACTCAGGTGATGGGCATTGCCATTAGCCAGATGATTGTGGGCTTTTTGAGCCATACGACTAAACGGTAAGTGGTAGCAGAAGTAATCAAAATCAGCAAATTTCAAATCACTTTGTTGCTTGAAATCTTGCCATGCAGAACGCACGCACCGTAAATAAACTTTGGTAGAGTATTTACCATCGACCAATGCTGTAGAGCGATAGTTAGGCCGCCAAAAGTCCATCACATCTTCCGTGTGAACTCCAGTCTCTGGATCAAGCACAATAAGCCTTGGCTCTGCACTCACGATCATGGCTACTGCGCCGCAGCCTTGAGTAGCTTCACCCGGTGTTTGACGTTCGTAACGGGCGATATCAGAGGCAATCACCAATACTTTTTCGTTGGGCTTACGGGCAACCCAAGCGGTTGCTAGTTGCACCGCAGCGGTGGCACTGTAACAGGCTTGCTTGAGCTCAACTACCCGGCAACGCGGGCTCATTTTGAGCAACGAATGTAAATACACCCCAGCAGCCTTGGATTGATCGATACCCGTTTCCGTGGCAAACAAAATGGTTCTGATGGCACCAGGATCTTCACCACGTTCTACCATACCTTCAAACAAAGGCATACAGGCGTTTGCCGCCATGGTAACTACATCTTCATCGGCACCGGGCACACTCATACGCTCTTGGCCTATACCAACAGTGTATTTGGCGGCATCGGAGCCGTTGTGGGCCGCTAGCTCTTGCAGATCAAGGCTAAAATTAGCGGTATAAAAACTTATATCATCAATACCAACGGGCATATAACTTCTCGACCTTCCCTGCTACAAACTTAATGAAGTATAAAGGTGTCAAACTAACCTTCACTAAGAACTAAGGAATCATTTAAGTGCAAATCATCTACATTACTAGCAGATAACAGAAACATAGCGGTGACAAACTCTTTTTTCAAAGCCTCTATGGCTTCAACTACAGCTGCAGTGGATTCCATGGCTGGCGCCAAAAGCGGTTTAGCGACACCACCTAAAGAGCCGCCCATTATAACACTCTTTACTAAGTCTAGCCCATTGCGCAAGCCGCCACTGGCAATGAAATTTGCTTGCTGCATATATGGACGAGCGTTTCTTAGTGCTAAAGGCGTAGGGATGCCCCAATCTTGTAGGGTAAACCCTAGGGTATGAGCATCTTCACGGCGCTGTTGTTCAATACGAGCCCATGAAGTGCCGCCGCGCCCGGCGACGTCAAACCAGCGGATGCCATGCCGTAAACCTAACTCAATGTCCAACACACTCAGGCCTGACCCAACTTCTTTGAGGACGATCGGTACCTTAAGCTGCTGCTGAGCATGACCGATAGCTTGGGCCAAGTTAGCAAAATTGGTATCACCCTCTGGCTGCACAGCTTCTTGCAATGGATTAAGATGCAGGAAAATAGCATCTGCTCCTAGCACGTCGATGGCCTGCTGCAGTTGAGCTGCACCCATACCATTATTAAGCTGAATGGCACCCATGTTGGCAAATAACAATGCGTCTGGCGCATAACGGCGTAAATCAAAACTAGCCTGCGCTTTACTATCTTCTAACATCACTCGCTGTGAACCCACACCCATGGCCACACCCGTAATTTGTGCAGCTTCGGCCAAGTGTTGATTTACCTTGGCCACTAATACATCGTCACCGCCGGTCATTGATGAAATTAGCAACGGAAAACTCAGCTGTTTACCCATAAATTCCACACTGGGATCAACGTCGTCTAAATTAATTTCTGGCATGGCCCGGTGTTGTAACTGCATGCCATCAAAAAATCGGCCATTACGCTCTACCCCGGCGTCACGGCCAATAACTTCAATGTGCTGCCGTTTACGGCGATTGGTTTGATCGTTCATTTAACGCTCTAACTTTAAATGGGCTTGCATAAGTTCACCTGGATTAGTTTGTGCTGCAAGTAACGACAGTTCACCACATAAAACGGTCGCCGCACAAATCTGTGCTAAACGGCGTGCATTGGCACCCGCTTCGGCCTGCTGGTCACATCCAAGTTTGGCCAAATTTTGGGTGACAAAGTCTAACCCTTTGCCGTTACCAACCGTGCCCACAATAATATTGGGTAAGGTGCAAGAAAAATACAGGTCACCGGCTTTGACTTCCGCATGCACCATGCCTTGTGAGCCTTCGATAATATTAGCCGCATCCTGGCCGGTGGCCAAATAAAACCCCAGTAGCATGTTGGCAAAATGGGCATTAGCGCTGCGCAAGCCACCCGCCATTAGCGTGCCCAGCAGGTTTTTCTTAATGTTCAGATCAACCACTTTTTCAGGTGTCGTAAGCAGTTTGCGTTGACACAACTCCCTTGGCACAGTGAGCTCTGCCACCACATATTTACCACGACCTAAAATGCCGTTGACGGCGCTGGCCTTTTTATCACTGCAATAGTTGCCGGAGATAGAGCTGTAGCTGAGCTGTGGGTATTGATGCAAAACCCATTGCATGAGGTTATCTGCGGCTTGAGTCACCATATTATGGCCGGAGGCATCCCCAGTTTTAAATTCCAAACGCAGATACAGCAAATTAGCCACAATCTGCATGTTCATATTAATTAATTGGGCAAAGCGGCTGGTTTGGCTCACGATGCCTTGCATTTCTTCTTGTCGCATCTGAATAGATTGCCAAGCACCAAGAACCTGACTCGCATCCTTAGCTTCTAGTAAAATAGAGCGCGTCATGCGTTCATCAACTAACGTGGTTTTAATGCCCTCTCCACATAAAGTGGACAAACGCGCGCCACGGCCCACTGAATGCCACAGGGGGATTTCGTAGGTCGCTAGGGGCACTGACACCTTATCCTGCCATGCAGCATCTAGACTGGCTTGAGCACTAATTTTCATAGGCCCAACAAAACGCATAGGAACTGGTGCTTGAGTCACTTTTGGGCTCGTTCTAGCAGGAGTAGGGGCCATTCAAGGTGCCTTATAGATAACAAATGCAAATGCAATAGAAATAGGTAGGGTGTAATTTTAACTAGCCCTATAGGGTTATGCAATGACGATTTAGCAGGGTTATTAACGCCATCCTACCTGACATCTCTGTCAGCGGGGCAAAACCTGCCTCAACGCTACTAAGAGCAGACGGAGTATGCCGTTCACTGTGTACATAAAAAAGCCCCGATAACACAAGGCTAACGGGGCTTTTTATAGGACAACACTTATAGCTTGTCTGAATTCTCAGTTAGGTAAGAGGCTACTCCAGCAGCTGAATCTTTCATGCCTGAGTCACCTTTGTTCCAACCAGCTGGGCATACTTCACCGTGCTCTTCGTGGAACTGAAGGGCATCGACTATGCGC
>CAWUTT010000025.1:0-30217 GCA_963925635.1 uncultured Pseudomonadales bacterium
TAATAAAGACCATATCTGCGCCTTGCAGAATACTTTGAATCTGCGCACGATCTTCGATCGCTGCTTCACGGCCAACGTTGGGGTTAGCTCCAGCGCCTAAGCCTTTGGTGATTTGCGCACCTAGTTGAACGACTGAGCGAGCCTCCATACCCCTAAGGGCTTGAGCATCGGTGTTGGCACAAATAAACTCTACACCGTCTATTTCGCTAGACAACATATGGCTTACAGCATTACCTCCGCCGCCGCCTACACCAATCACCTTAATGACTGCATTTTGCGGCACGTTATCAACTAATTCGTACATCGCCTTGCTCCTAGTCTAATTTATTGTTTTTCTGATAACGAATCCTATCGTACATCAGACTTTACTCTCGACATTCACCAAAGTGACCTATCGTTAAAAATTGGTTTTAATCCAAGCTTTAAGTTTGCCTAGCCATTGACTCACACCTAACCCAAAAGCCATTCGACTAGGCTGCTCTCCTTGTACAGAAGGCCCCGCCTTTAATGCATAATTCAACAACCCTACGCAGGTAGAATAGGTTGGATTATCCAACAATCGACTAGGCCCTTGCGCTTTATGTGGTTTGGCCAAGCGCACCGGCATATGAAAAATCTCTTCTGCCAACTCCACCGCCCCTTCCATCTGCGCAGTACCACCCGTTAACACCATACCGGCAGCAATCAAATCTTCGTATCCACTGCGCCTTAATTCTGATTGAATCAAGGTGTACAGCTCTTCGTAACGTGGCTCCACCACTTCTGCTAACGCTTGGCGCGACAAGTCTCTGGCTGGCCGATCTCCCACGCTAGGCACTTTAATACTTTCGGATAAATCCGTTAACTGTGCCAAAGCACAGGCATACCTTACTTTCACATCTTCGGCATGCACCGTTGGCGTGCGCAACGCCATAGCAATATCGTTGGTGACCTGATCACCAGCAACTGGGATCACTGCCGTGTGGCGAATAGCTCCAGCAGTAAACACTGCCACGTCAATGGTGCCACCGCCCATATCGACTAAACACACTCCCAATTCTTTTTCGTCATCCGTAAGCACCGCATAACTTGATGCCAAAGCGTTCAGAACAATGTCGTCCAAAATCAAATCACAACGGCTGACACACTTGACTATATTTTGCGCTACGTTCAGAGCACAAGTGACAATATGCACCTTAGCCTCTAACCGCACACCCGCCATACCTAGTGGGTCCTGAATACCTTCCTGGCCATCAATCACATATTCTTGTGGCAAAATATGCAGAATCTTTTGATCGGATGGAATGGCTACTGCTCTAGCCGCATCGATCACCCGCTCCAAGTCAAGCTCAGATACTTCTCCAGCCTGAATCGCTACAATACCGTGCGAATTCATGCTGCTAATATGATTACCACCAATACCTACAGTGACCGCGTTAATTTTACAGCCCGCCATCAACTCAGCTTCTTCAATCGCTCGCTTCACCGATAGCACGGTGGATTCGATATTGGCGACAATACCACGCTTTAAACCACGCGATTCTTGGGCACCAATGCCTACGACCTGCAATTGGCCATCGTCACCCAGTTCCGCCACCATTGCGACTACTTTAGAAGTGCCAATATCCAACCCAACCACCATGGGTTTTGTTGCTGCGTCTACCACCCAAATGTTCCCTTATTTATGTGTTTTGCAACGGAACAAAAAAGCCCAATTACAGATAGTGTAATTATCCCACACTTTAGCCTCTAAGTGGTGGATTACTCGAGTAATTTGGTGCTAATTTAAGCACTAAATAATCATCTTTAATCGACTTTTTTCCAGGCTACAGACACACCATAAGGGTAGCGGCCATCGATCCGTTCAATAGTCTCAGCTTGGGTGACAAAATGACTGCGGTAGACCTTCATCAAGCGCTGCAATCTAGGCAATACTTGGTCACGCCCAAGCAGTAAAACAATGCCATTGCGCAAGCGTAATTGAACCGCACCCCGTTGGGACATGTTTAGCTCATCAATCGTCAAATCGTCACGCCCAACCAACCAACTCATTTGTTGATATAATTCACTCATTGTCCATGCATTGCCTTTAGGTCCCGACAGTGTGGGTAATCGTTCAGAACCTGCCACCTGACTTGGCTCCACAAACACGAGTTGTCCCAAGTGGTTGATCAAGCCGCCACCCTGCCAGCGCGCCATGAAAATTTGTTGTGGCGCTTCAACCATTAGTCTATTGGGCCCAATACGGCTCACCTTAGCGTCACTCACCCAGGGGTGATTTTCCACCTCTTGCCTGATGAGCTGAAGGTCTGCACCAAAAAAAGAATCAGGCAAATGGGTATTTAATTGAGCTTGTAACACCACTTTTTCGGCTGTTGGAATATCTGTTTGCAAGATGATTTGTTGCAATGGGCGCTGCATCCATGGCTGCATGGCTTGCCAACCTATGACGCCGGCCGTCATTAAGACGACCAGCAACAATAGCTTAGCCCCCCAACTCCAGTAGACTTTTTGCGCCCCCTCAAGCATCGTCATTAGGTTGCCTCAGCTCGAGCCAAGGCTAAATTTAAAATAACCAGAACCAATTGCGAAAAACTTAATCCTGCCGCCTGCGCTGCCATAGGCACCAAACTATGGCTTGTCATACCAGGCACTGTATTCACCTCTAATAGCCAGTTTTTTCCCTGTTTATCGCGCATCACATCAATACGCCCCCAATCTCGACAGGCTAGCACCTCAAAAGCACAGCGGCATTCGTCCTGCATGGCCTTTTGCTGCGCTTGGGTCATGGGGTTATCAAACAAATAACGTGTTTTATCAGAGTAATACTTGGCCTCTAAATCGTAAAAAGTATTGTCCGTTTCTAAGCGAATAGCGGGCAAAGAGTAGTCATTGAGTATCGGTACCGTGTATTCATCACCGTCAATAAATTGTTCTGCCATCACTTGCCGATCATAGGTCGCAGCATCTCGGTATGCCCGCTCTAAGGTTGCCACCGAGTCAACGATATTAATGCCCAAGCTGGAGCCTTCGTGTACCGGCTTAACCACTAAAGGCAAACCCAAGCGCTGGGCAACCTCAGTCCAATTACTTGCATTATTAAGTATTTCATAGGCAGGTGTCGCCACCCCCTGCGCCAACCAAACCAATTTGGTCATGAGTTTATTCATGCCCAAGCTAGAGGCTAAAACACCACAACCCGTGTAAGGCACTGACATTAACTCGAGTGCGCCTTGCAGCGTTCCATCCTCGCCACCGCGACCATGAAGCATGATAAACGCCACGTCCATGTTGGCCTGTTGCAGTTGCTTTAATTGATCTTGATCATCGTCACCCAAATCTAGGCCAAAGGCATTCACACCAGCGCTTTGTAAGTGAGCCAAGACCTGCTTACCACTCATCAGAGATATTTCACGCTCAGCCGAAGTGCCCCCGTAAATAACGGCAACTCGTACCTTAGGCACCGTCAGCAAGTGGCTCCAACTCTGGGATAGATTGATGTTAGTCATTTAGCTGTCTTCTTGTTGCATGTTATCAAGCAATGCCCGGGAGATTTGGCCAATGTCGCCGGCCCCTTGAGTTAGCAACAGGTCACCGTCGTTGAGGATATTTTCTAATACCGGCGCTACAGCCGCGCCACGTTCAACAAAAATAGGATCAACTTGGCCCCTTGAACGGATACTACGGCACAAACTACGACCATCAGCACCATTGATAGGTTCTTCTCCTGCAGGATAAATATCCAATAAAATTAATACGTCTACCCGGGATAAGACATCCACAAAATCTTCATATAAATCGCGTGTGCGAGAATAACGATGGGGCTGGTAAACCATGACTAAACGACGACCAGGCCAGCCTGCTCGAATGGCGTCAATAGTGGCAGATACTTCTCGTGGGTGGTGTCCATAATCATCTACTAAGGTGGCGGTGCCTTGCGCAGCCGGGTAATCCCCTAACACTTGGAAGCGGCGCCCTACGCCAGAAAATTCATTTAAGCCAATGATGATATGCTCATCCGCCACTTCTAAATCTGTTGCCACAGCAATGGCTGCTAAGGCGTTTTGCACGTTGTGCTTACCTGGCATGTTGAGCGCAATATCTAGGTCTGAATGACCTCGCCTGCATACAGTAAATGACGTCACCATGCCTTCTTGATGCAGATTGATGGCTCTTACATCAGCCTTTTCGTCAAAGCCATAGGTCATGGTCGGCCGACTCACTTGGGGTAAAATCTCCCACACTACGGGATCATCAATACACACAATAGCCAAGCCATAAAAGGGCAGATTATGGAGAAATTCGACAAAGGTTTTCTTTAACCGATTAAAATCTCCCTCATACGTCGACATATGATCTGCATCAATATTGGTAACAATGGAAGTGAGCGGTTGTAGATGTAAAAAAGAGGCATCGCTTTCGTCGGCTTCAGCGACTAGATAAGAACTCGCTCCTAGTTTGGCATTAGTGCCTGCACTGGTTAGTTTGCCACCAATAACAAAAGTAGGATCTAAACCACCGGCGGCCATAATAGAGGCCACTAAGGAGGTAGTGGTAGTTTTTCCATGAGTACCTGCCACTGCAATGCCATGGCGGTAGCGCATTAATTCGGCCAACATTTGGGCCCGCTGCACGACCGGGATGCGATGTGATCGGGCGGCCACAAGCTCAGGATTTTCTTCGGTCACCGCAGTCGATACGACCACCACGTGGGCACCGCGAACATTGGCTTCTTCATGACCTATAAAAACCTGCGCACCCTGACTTGCCAAGCGTTGCGTCACGGGAGTAACTCTGATATCGGAGCCACTGATTTCATAACCTTGGTTGAGCAACACCTCAGCGATACCACACATGCCAACGCCGCCAATACCGACAAAATGGATGCGCTTGATACGTCTCATTTCGGGAATTGTATATTGATTTGGTGGGATAATTTTAACCACGAGTAATCTCCATGCAGTGTTGTGCAACCTTGTAAGCAGCCTTTGGTGCAGCACAGGTTAGCGCTGCTGCGGCCATATTTTTTAAAGTTGAGGGGTGGCTTTGTAAAGCCCTAATGTGCTGACTCAGAGTTAAGGCAGACAACTGTGTTTGTGGCAATAAAATGGCAGCTTGAGCCTGCACTAAAATATTGGCATTGGCCGTTTGATGGTCGTCCACAGCGTAGGGATATGGTACGAGTATAGCCGCCATGCCAACGCCAGCTAATTCACTTATGGTTAAAGCCCCTGCGCGACAAATGACTAGATCAGCCCATGCATACGCTGGGCCCATATCGTCAATATAAGCATCGACTCGAGCCACAAGCTGGTGTTTGTCATAGCCAGATTGGGTGACCGTGTGATGTTTTGGCCCCGTTTGATGCCATACTTGAGGCTGTTCGTTAATGGCCAACAAAGCTAGGGCTTCGGGCACGACTTGATTCAGAGCAAGAGCCCCAAGACTGCCTCCTACAACCAATATTCTCAGCCCAGTGTGATCTGACTTTTGAAGTCGTATATTAGATCGCAATGGATTACCCACTGTTATGGCTTTGCCTGCAGCAAAACTACCTGAAAAAGCTTGTAAAGTTTTGCTGGCTAGGGGTCTCAGTAACCGATTAGTAAGCCCAGGAACGGCATTCTGTTCATGTAATATAAGCGGCACTCTCAGCAATTTAGCAGCTAAGCCACCAGGGCCTGCAACGAAGCCACCCATGCCCAAAACACAGTGCGGCTTAAAACTGCGGATCACCTTGATCGATTGCAGCAAAGATTTGATTAAACGCCAAGGGGCAGATAACAATGACCATTTGCCTTTACCGCGCAAACCCACTACATCGATACAATGCAATAGCAGCCCTGCATCGGGGACCAAGCGTGCCTCGATACCTCGGCCAGTGCCTAACCACTCAACAGTGCAATCATGTTTTTGCAATATTTCAGCTGTGGCTAACGCCGGGTAAACATGACCACCCGTTCCTGCTGCCATAATCAGAATGCGCTTTGAATCACTTGGGGCATTAGACCTTATCATTGTGCCAGCCCTGCTGTTGCGCATCATCGTCAAACCATTGATCAACATCATCTAGCCCAGGGGTTACTTCTGCTTTGGAGATAGCTAGGGAAGTATAAGTGGTCTGCGAGTGCACACCATGTTCATCATATGATTCACTATAAGTGGTGTTATTTTCTAAGGAAATACGCAACAAAATGCCCATACTAGCGGCACAGGCCAACATACTGCTACCGCCGTAACTGACAAAAGGCAAAGTTAAGCCTTTGGTGGGCAATAAACCTAAGTTGACGCCTATATTAATTATGGCTTGGGCGGCAATTAACAACACTAAGCCATACGCTAAGTAGGCGGAAAAATGGCGCCCCAAGCGTTCTGCTCTTTGACCCACATGCAAACCACGCACGATTAAAACACCATACAAAACCACCACAATCAAAGCACCAAAAGCACCCCACTCTTCAGCCAGTACTGAATATACAAAGTCTGTGTGGGCCTCTGGTAAGTAAAATAGTTTTTGCATACTTTGACCTAAACCTTCACCGAACCAGCCGCCACGGCCAAACGCGATTTGGGCCTGGGTCAATTGATAACCACTGCCAAAAGGATCAGCCCACGGGTCTAAAAAAGACACCAATCGTTTAACACGGTACTCGGCAGCATAAATAGTCACTCTACCCAGGCCTGCAGCAGCTAAAAGAACGACAAAAATATGACGCTTGCGCATGCCCCCTAAAAAAAACATGCCTAAAACAGAACCCATCATTACCACTACAGCGCCAAAATCTGGCTCTAATAAAAGCAGCACGATAAATGCACCTAGAACCACCAAAGATTTTAAAAAACCAGAAAAATGATTACGTACTTCCTCCTGCTGGCGCACTAAGTAACCTGCCATAAAAACCACTACAGCTACTTTTGCAAACTCTGAAGGCTGCAGGCTTAATGGCCCAATAGGGATCCAGCGGGTACTACCGTTTACACTTCGACCCAAACCAGGAATGAGTACCGCTACCAATAACAATATCGCTAGCAGCAATAGATATGGGCTTTGTTTTTGCCAGACCTTGACCGGCGTCATCAGGCAAAGCATGAGCACACCACTGCCCAAAAACATAAATAAAAGTTGGCGCTTACTTTGGTAAAAAGGGTCATTAAACTTGACAGCGACCACATCCATCGATGCAGAGGTGATCATGACGTATCCAATCAGCGCTAAGGCCAAGGCGGGTAAAAACAAACCCAAATCTAGCCTTTTACTCGTCACCATGCGCCACTGTTCCGACACCCCAGTCATGCTAATGCCCTCACCAATGTGGCGAAGTGATCGCCTCTCGCTTCAAAATCTGCATAGGCGTCAAAGCTAGCGCAAGCGGGCGACAGCAATACCAAATCACCGTTAACCGCCTGTTGGTGTGCCATGTGCACGGCTTCTGTCATGTTCTTGGCGTGACTAAAGGCCGTCTTGCCCGTTAGAGCCTGTTCAATGCGTTGTGCGTCTTCACCGATCAGTAGGGTGTGTTTACCGAAGCGCGACAAGGGCCCTACAAGGTCTGAGAAATCTGCCCCCTTCCCTAAGCCGCCAGCGATCAAAATAATCTTTCCCACAAGATTGGGGCCCAGACCTTCGATCGCCGCAACAGTGGCGCCAATATTGGTGCCTTTAGAATCATTAATGTATTCAACCCCATTTATGTTGGCCACTGGCTCGCAACGATGAGGTAACCCAGTAAAGGTTTTTAGGGTATTCACCATGGCCTGCATGGGTATGTCCACAGCTTGGCCCAACGCTAAGGCGGCAAGGGCGTTAGCCACATTATGCCGACCTGAAATGGCCATTTCGGCTACTGCCAGCAATGGACGCAGGCCTTGTACCAACCATTCATCATTACCCACATTTCGCACTCCAAACTGACCTACATCGGGGTCACGTAAACTAAAACGTGTTTGCGTCACTGTGCCAGGCACTAGTGGGTTAGTGAGGGCATCATCGCCATTGACGACCGCAGCTTTACAGGCCTGGAACACTCGATGCTTAGCCTGATGGTAAGCCATCAGATTAGCATACCTGTCCATGTGGTCAGGACTTACATTGAGTACGCTGGCGACAGTAGCTCCCAAACCAGTGGTGGTTTCTAACTGAAAACTGGACAACTCTATGACATATAAATCCACATCATCCGCTAATAAAGACAATGACGGCTCGCCTAGGTTGCCACCTACAGCAACCTTTAGGCCGGCAGTTCTGGCCATTTGCCCCACTAAACTGGTCACCGTGCTTTTAGCGTTTGAACCAGTAATGGCCACAATGGGAACACCGGCAGACCGAGCGGCCTGGGCAAATAGATCGATATCACTGCGTATGGGCACCCCCGCCTTGGCCGCTGCGACTAACGCGGGTGTTTGCATAGAAACACCAGGACTTAAAATAATTTGACTGGCACTGAGGCATAAATCAAGGGGGAACTCACCTAGGTGCACAGGCGTATCTGGCTGCTCTGTGGCTAACTGATTGAGAAACGGTGGTGCTGGTCTAGAATCAGCAACCTGAAATCTTTCACCTTGTCGTGCCATATACTGGGCACAGGCTAACCCGGTTTTTCCCAGACCAATAATAAGGCTAAAACGATCACTGACTATCAACGACATGGGCAACTAGGTCTCTTAAATATTAATTTTTTATAATGATTTATCGTCATTTATGTCAATCTACTTCAATCTATCTCAACTTAAGGGTCGCTAAACCGATCAACACTAAAACCACGGTAATGATCCAAAAGCGGACAATAATACGAGGCTCCGGCCATCCCTTAAGTTCGAAGTGATGATGTATTGGTGCCATGCGGAAGATCCGTTTGCCCGTTAGCTTAAAAGAAGCCACCTGCAAGATAACGGATACAGTTTCCATCACGAACACCCCTCCCATAATCAACAACACCAGCTCTTGGCGCACGATAACCGCCACTACACCCAGAGCAGCACCTAAGGCTAATGCACCGACGTCGCCCATAAATACTTGAGCAGGGTAGGTGTTAAACCACAAGAAACCCATACCAGCCCCCACCATCGCGGCGCAAAAAACCACCAACTCTCCCGCACCCCTGATGTAAGGAATGTTAAGGTATTCGGCAAACACCGAATGGCCCGTTAAGTAGGCAAATACCGCCAAGGCACCAGCGATTAGCACAGTAGGCAATATAGCCAGGCCATCTAAACCATCGGTAAGATTGACCGCATTGGAAGTACCCACGATGACAAAGTAAGTGAGTAGGATATAAAGCACCCCAATATTAATACCCACCGACTTAAAAAATGGCACAATGAGCTCCAATTCTTGCGGTGTTTGAGCGCTATAATACAAGAACAAAGCCGCTCCTAAGCCCCCTACCGATTGCCAAAAATACTTCCAGCGAGCAACAAGACCTCGAGAGTTTTTTTCCACTACTTTGCGATAATCATCAACCCAACCTATGGCTCCAAACACTGCGGTCACTGCAATGGTGACCCAAATATAACGATTGGTTAAGTCGCCCCACAAAAGTGCGCTAATGAGAATAGCCACCAATATAAGGGCACCACCCATGGTTGGAGTGCCTTCCTTGGCCAAATGACTTTGAGGCCCATCTTCGCGAATTGACTGACCTATTTGCTTAGTCTTTAGCTGTTCGATCATATAAGGCCCAATCGCCATAGCAATAAACAAGGCCGTAAGCACCCCCATGATGCCGCGCACGGTGAGGTAATGAAAAACGCTAAAGGCGCTGTAATACTGAGCTAAATAATCTGCTAACCATAACAACATGGGCTAGATTCCACTGTTAATTAATTTTTCTACAACCTGTTCCATTTGGCTGGATCGAGACCCTTTAACCAAACAACTCAAGTCAACTTTTGGAAGCTGTTGTAAACAACTGGATAATTCATTCTTGTTAATGCAAACTTTGCCGCAGTTGCCACCGGCCTGCAGATAAGTCTTAACGGCTGCGGCTGCGAGCACACCAAAGCCGTAGAAGTGTTCTATTCCTGCTGCTGCAACTTGAGCGCCAATACGCTGATGCAGTTGCAACTCTTGCTCACCTAATTCGCCTAGGTCTCCCAACATAAAACAGCGCTGCCCATGGCATTGTTGCAGCACATCTATAGCGGCTTTTACAGAGCCTAGATTGGCGTTATAGGTATCGTCAATGACACAACGATTATGACTTAATTGATGACTCACAAGGCGTCCTTGATAAGGTCTCGCCTGGCCTAAACCTTGAACTACTTGGTCTAAGGATAGCCCTAACGCCAAGGCTGCGGCGGCGGCGGCTAACGCATTGGCAACATTGTGCTGGCCTAATAGTTGTAAATCGACAAACCTTTGCTGTTTGCCTAAGTGCATAGTAAAACGACTACCCCGCGGTGTGCGCTTAATATCGCTGGCATATACACTGGCCTTTGGGTTACTCAAGCTAAAGCTCCATACTCGCCTGGGCTTGGCCAATACTTGCCATTCACTCACGTGTGGATCATCTAAGTTAAGTACGACCTGACCTTGTTCAGACAGGCCAGAAATAATTTCACCCTTAGCTTTAACAACACCATCCAAGCCACCAAAGCCAGATAGATGTGCTTCTTGGGCGTTATTCAAAATGGCTACATCGGCCATCACTATGCGACTGGTATAGGCAATTTCGCCGATATGATTGGCGCCCAGTTCTAACACCCTATAATCGATGTGATCTCCCATGCCCCATAAGGTCAGTGGCACGCCAATGTCATTATTAAAGTTACCCTGTGTGACTTCGACCTCACCGGCTTCAAATAACACTTTTTGTAGCATTTCTTTAACGGTAGTTTTTCCACTACTGCCCGTGACAGCCACAAACTGTCCATCTAGACTCTGACGTTTGAGCACCGCTAATTGACCTAAAGCAATGCGGGTGTCGGGCACGACTAAAAGCGGCAGGTCCGTGTCTATTACCGTACTTACTAAGGCAGCACAGGCGCCTTGATCTTGTGCTTGCGCAATAAATTCGTGCCCATCAAAGTTAGGGCCCACTAAGGCGACAAACAGATCTCCCGCAGCTAAACTGCGGGTATCGGTAGATAAGTGACTAAACGACGCTTCACCAAATACCTGGCTGCCTGGCACTTTTTTGGACAGCTCAGATAAACTAAATACTGCCATTAGCCTGCCCCTCCTGTGAGAGCCACCAACACCTCTTCTTGATCACTAAGATGGTGCTTATGGCCTTGGATTTCTTGATAAGTTTCATGGCCCTTGCCAGCAATCAAAACGATATCACCCGCTTTTGCACGCTCCATGGTTATCGCAATAGCCCGTCTTCTATCCGCTTCAATAATGACTCTATCTAAGCGTTTAAAGCCCTCACTAATGTCTGTTAAAATTTTCTCGCTCGCCTCTGTTCGAGGGTTGTCATCAGTCACAACCACGTGATGTGCCCATGTTTCTGCAATCGTCGCCATTTTTGGGCGTTTATCGGCGTCTCGGTCTCCGCCACAACCAAATACCACCCACAATTGACCCCCAACAAGGTGCTCTTTAGCCGCCATTAAAGCTTGCTCTAAGGCATCTGGGGTGTGGGCATAATCGACAATGGCCTGTGGTTTATTTTTGGCTTGGGGGGGCTTGCCTATAATTTGCATTCTGCCACATACCGTAGTCAGCTTGTTGATGACCAACATGGCTGATGGCAAGTCAATTTTGTGTAACAGGAGCACCGCCAAAGTAGCCAATAAGTTGCTTAAATTAAAGCGCCCAATCAACCCCACCTGCAATTGCGCTTGACCCTGGTGTGTATGCACCCGTGCTTCAATACCATGCTCATGCTGAGTGATTGAAGATACGCCTAAATCCACATAATCCACTTGCGCAATGTCAGCACTGTAAGTGTAAATTTTCACCGACGGTGCTATTTCGTTAAGTAAGCCTCGACCGAAATCATCATCAAAATTAATCACCGCGTTACGCAGACTGGGCCAATTAAATAGCTGTGCCTTGACTGCACCATAGGCTTGCATAGTGCCATGGTAATCAAGGTGGTCTTGGGTTAGATTGGTAAAAACCGCAGTTTCAAAACGGCAGCCATTAAGACGCCCTTGAGCTAAACCGTGGGAAGAGACCTCAATCGCACACGCTAGCGCCCCAGCTTCTAACATGGCACCTAACTGCCCCTGCATGGTGACTTCATCAGGTGTGGTGTTTGGCCCCTGCTCTAAAGCGTTAAGTAAACCATAACCCAAAGTACCGATGACGCCGCAAGTTAGGCCTAAGTCAGATAAACACTGGGCAATAAACTGGCTGCAACTAGTTTTACCGTTGGTCCCAGTAATGCCGATTAGTGACATGTGTTGACTAGGCTGGTGATTGATGTGTGCAGCGATTGATCCCTGTATGGCCTTGAGGTTGGGCACACTTATAATAGGAACAGTCAGGCCAGAAGAGTCTAACTTTAATGCCTGTTGGGCATCGATAGCGACCGCCACGGCTCCATTTTTCTGCGCTTGCGCTATATAGCTACGCTGCAGTATTGGCTCGCCTAGACAAGTCACAAATAAGTCACCTTGTTGCACCTGCCGGCTATCTGATGACACCCCAGACACACAAACGTCTGCCCATTGCCGGGCTTGGCCTGGCAATGGCATTAGTTCATGTAAGCGCTTGGTATCCACATCTAACCTCACTGTTAACCTGATAATGGCAGCAGATTATCTGGTGCCACATTTAAAAGCCTTAAGCTCTCAGTCATAATGCGAGAAAATACGGGTGCGGCGACTTCACCACCATAATATTGCTCACCCTTAGGGTTATCAATAATCACTACGCAGACTAAGCGCGGCTTAGACGCCGGTGCCATGCCAGCAAACACTGCAGCATAAACATCATCGTCATAACCCCCATCCTTTGAGGGTTTATGCACTGTGCCAGTTTTGCCAGCAACTCGGTACAAAGGCACTCTAGCGCGCGTTCCAGTGCCCCCGTCTTGGGTCACTGTTTCTAACATAGCGATTACCTGCTTAGCCACTCGTTCTGGCATCACTCGTTCTGCTTCTGGCACCTGCTCTTGCTTCAAAATAGATACTGGGCGTTTCAGCCCATAACTCGCAAACACGCCATAGGCCTGAGCTAACTGCACAGGCGTCACAGCAATGCCATAGCCATAAGACATAGTGGCCAAATTGATAGGACTCCACTTAGCGTAACTAGGTAGAATGCCGGCACTCTCACCCGGAAAACCACTGGCAGTTGGCTGGCCCAAACCGAAGCTATAAAAAGTTTCTCTAACACTGTTTTCTGGTAGTGATAAGGCCAATTTTGTGACCCCCACATTGCTTGATTTAGTGATAATGCCAGTGACATCCAAGACGCCATAATTGCGGTGGTCGCGGATAGTTTTGCGTTTAACCTTGATAAAACCAGGACTAGTATCGATCTTCGTATCTGGGTCATACTGCCCGCTCATCAAAGCCGCGGCGATCGTCATAGGCTTCATGGTTGAACCCGGCTCTAGCACATCGGTAAAAGAGCGGTTGCGTAAACTGTCAATGCTCATTACTGAACGGTTATTGGGGTTATAGGCTGGTTGATTAACCATGGCCAATATTTCACCTGTTTGCACATCTAGCACCACAGCTGAACCAGAAGAGGCTTTGTGCTGCTGCACTACGGCCTTGAGCTCACGATAGGCGACATACTGCATACGCAGATCAATACTTAAATTTAAATCTTTTCCAGGTTGCGCGTTAGACAGTAACTTTAGGTCTTTAACCGTGCGCCCTGTGCGGTCTTTTTGCACTACTTTCTTCCCTGAAGCACCCTCTAACCATGGATTGTAGGCCAATTCCATGCCTTCTTGACCCTGATCATCAACATTGTTAAAACCCACAAGGTGGGTGGCTACCTCAGCTGCTGGGTAATAACGCTGAAACTCTTCTACACCATGCACACCTTTCCACTTATGCTCCAGCACAAGCTCTGCCTCAGCAGGATTAAGGTGGCGCTTAAGGTACATAAATTCTTTATTTTCCATGCGTGCTAGGCGTTTTAAAAACGCTACCTCAGGTAAACCCAAAGTTTGTGCAACTTGCTTAGCATGGGCTAAGTTTTGGCCCAATACCTGTGGATTGGCCCACAAACTAACCACTGGTGCACTCACTGCCAATGGCTCACCTCGACGGTCTAAAATCATGCCTCGGTGAGCGGGAATGGGCACTTCACGTACCATGCGAGCGTCACCTTGGCGCATTAAGAACGAACGTTCTATGAAATTTAGGTGTACTAAACGCCAAGCGATGCCCGACGCTGCCACTAATAAAATCAACCATACCAAGCGCATGCGCCAAGGATATTCCATGGCACTCATGGCTGGCGTACCAAGATAATTTGTTCAGCAGATGGGATGCTCATAGACAACTGCTGAGTCACCATGGATTCAACCCGACTGTGTGAAGCCCAAGCGCTTTGCTCAAGTAACAGCTGACCCCACTCTACCTGCATGTCATTGCGGTCTGTTTCTAGTTGATGCAGATGATTAATATGCCCCCTAGCTTGAAACGAACTGTAAACCACAAACTGAGCACTCATGACTAATAAGACTAGCAAAAATATCCCCAACAACATGGCGTAGCGCTCGCCCTGCAGGCTTGCGCGCTTTAACCATATATTGAGGTTTTCGCTCATATCTTTCATTCGATTTTTTCTGCCACTCGCATTACTGCACTTCGAGACCGAGGATTAATATCAACTTCATGGGGACTAGGCTTACGCGCCTTGCTCAATAAGGTTAAACGCCGCTTTAGCTGGTCTTGAGTGACTGGCAAACCACGAGGAATATGGGAGTCACCCTTGGCGTGCTCGCGCATAAACCGCTTAACAATACGATCCTCCAATGAGTGAAAACTAATAACTACCAAACGGCCACCTGGGGCTAAGGTTTCAAGCGCTGCTTGCAAGCCCACTTCAAGGTCTTTTAATTCTTGGTTAATGTGAATACGGATGCCCTGAAAGGCTCGAGTGGCAGGGTTCTTACCTTTCTCCCACTTAGGGTTAGCAGCGGCAATAATGCTTGCCAATTGTTTAGTCGTAGTAATAGGTTGCTGTTTTCGATGCTCTACAACAGCCCGTGCCATTCTCCTAGAGAAGCGCTCTTCGCCATAATGGTAAAGGACATCAGCTATTTCTTCAGCACCTGCGCGCGCTAACCATTGCGCTGCAGATTCGCCAGCGTCAGGATTCATGCGCATATCTAATGGGCCATCGTGTTGAAAACTAAAGCCCCGACTGGCATCGTCTATCTGGGGTGAAGACACCCCTAGGTCCAATAAAATGCCCTGCACCCGTCCAAAACAGTGATGTTGTTGGGCAATTTCATCCATCTTGGCAAACGAGGTTTGAGTGATGGATAACCGTGTATCTAGGGCGATCATCTCCTGTGCCTGCGCAATGGCTAAAGGGTCCTTATCAAACGCATGCAGACTTGCTTGGGCACTTAGGTGTTGCAAAATAAGACTACTGTGTCCGCCACGGCCAAAGGTTCCATCCATATAAATACCATCAGCATCGTGTACCAATAGCTCTACGGCCTCATCAAGTAAAACAGATTTATGATTAAATTCTTGGGTCATTTCAGTTCCATTAATAACGTCAGTCACACACTGACTACAAGGACAACTGATGCAAGAGTTCTGGCAGCTCTTCAGTGTTGCTGTTGGCCTGCAAATAGGTTTCTCGGCGCGCATTCCATAAGGACTCGCTCCACAATTCAATTTTTTTGCCCTGACCCAAAAGCATGATTTTTTTATCTAATTGAGCATATTCTCTAAGTAGAGCAGGTAACAAAATACGCCCATTAGCATCGAGCTCGAGGTCGGTGGCATGACCTATTAACAACCTTTGGATGCGTCTGGCGGTAGGGTTAAAACTAGGTAATTGTTCTAACTTGCGCTGAATGAGATCCCATTCAGCTAATGGATAGATCAAGAGACAGGGCTCTTCGGTATCAATGGTGACCACAAGTTGGGGGTTGATGCTCGGTTCGGATCTACCCATCAATAAATCGCGAAAGCGTATAGGCATAGCTATACGTCCTTTGGCATCTATATTGATTGCTGCAGCACCACGAAACATCACTCACTTCCCAAAAAACGTTGAGTTTAGGGGAATAAATCCACTTTTCCCCACTTTTATCCACCTAACAAGTGTAGGTAGATCACGACTATATTGCAAGGGAAAAAATAAAGTTACTTGATGCTGCGATATTAGCAAGGGCTCAGGCTTTACAACAGGCCCTGCAACACTTGACTTGGCACCAGTATGTGCTGACCAATAAGCTTTTGGGCTGCCTCAAGATCTCTAGCCAAAACCGCTGTGACTAGCTGCTCATGCTCCATCTGATTGACGTCGAAAGCACCGTGGCCGGCATTGAACCGCAGCCATAAGTTACGGTAGCGAGAGGCCTTTTCATAAAGATCTAAGCGCACCCTAAGCAGCTCCTCAGAGCCACACCCTCGGGCGATGCTATAGTGAAACTGTTGATGCAGCTTCTCCCAGGCCTGCAAGTCGCCATCGGCTTGCAATAGCTCAGCATTAGAGTGAAGCCGATAGGCTGCAGCCACAATACCCGCTTCCCAGGCCTCATCGCCTCTTTCAATGGCCAGCCCCACGCATAATGACTCTATTTGAGCTCGAGTGTGGTAAATGTCTACCAACTCCGTCTGAGTTACAGGGCATACGCGATAACCACGCTGATCTTGAACTTGCACTAATTGCATAACCACCAGCTGCGACAGTGCCTCACGCAATGGATTGACGCCCACTTGGTAACGCTCTTTGAGAGCACTCATCTTGAGTTTATGGCCAGCGGCAAAGAAACCCGTCAAAATATCTTGCTTTAAATGGTGCAACACCTTGGCCGCTGAATTTTCTTGATGCATGGGTTTTATAGGACTTAAAAGATAATGTCGATATTTTAATACTTAAAGGCCACCAATATCAATCCAACCCCAAACCATGACCTTCCTCTTTGAGCCATTGTTTTGCATCGTCATAATTTGGCAACACCCGTTTGACCAGCGCCCAAAACTCAGGGCCGTGATGCATATGCAGTAAATGACACAGTTCATGCACCACAACACTGTCAACCACTGCACTAGGGGCCATCATCAGTTTCCAATTAAATTGTACATGACCACGATTATTGCAACTGCCCCAGCGCGCGCGATAGGTTTTAACCTCAACCGCATTTGGCCAAGCGCCTACCAAGGGTGCAAAATAACTGATGCGCTGTTCGATATGCTCCTGAGCTTGCAGTTTATACCAACGTACAAGGGCATTACGCACCCATACAGGCTTAGCTTGAGGCACACTAAGCAGCAACTCATTGAGGCTATTCAACTGCACGCCATAAGGCCCTAGATCGACCTGCAAAACTAACTCTCGATCTAAAAAAGCGAAGCGCTCACCGCTCACATAAAGCCTTTGAACTTGCGCTTTTGGCTGGCCATAAAGTGACATTTTCGCCAGTATCCAATCACTTTTAGAGTCTAATAAAAGTCTAATGTCAGACCTGAGCATGGCCTTAGGCACCAACACAACTAACTGCCCTAAAGACATTCTAAAACCCACACTGTTTTTACGGCGAGTACGTTTAATGGTTGCCACAAAACCATTCATTGGCATTATTTCTGTAGAGGATAGCGGCATAAACAGTTACGAGTAACCCAAATGCACAATAGATAGATCTCCTCGATCTAACTTACTCCACAACAAATCTCTTAATTGTGGTGGAAACACATCCACTTCTGCAAGCTCTTGCTTAGTTAACCACCGCGCTTGAGAAATAGACCTCACTTCATTAGTCAAAGCCTCCAAATTCTTCACCGAAACTTCACCTTGCCATTGATCCACTCTATAAAACTGCTCAACATGATAAATACCCCGTGCAGTTTCACAAAATTCGCGTACAAACAAAAGTTCACCCACGGTCACAGATAAGCCTGTTTCCTCCCACACTTCGCGCTTGACAGTATTGCGCGTGTTGCCATCGGCAGCCTCAAAACCGCCACCAGGAGGCACCCAATAAGAGCGCCCACCATCATTCTCATTGACCATTAAAATACGATCTTGATCCACTAATATACCCGCCGCTCTGATACGATGACGCATAAAAATCTCCACAGGTGAGTAATCCGCAGAGCTTAGCATAAGTTGGCAAAAGACATTGAAATGATCAACATAGAGCTCGCTTATTCACCCGTGTCGATACCCACGTTAGCTGTGATCATGTATATTTCCGTATCTAGCGGCATAGCCGGCATAGCCGGCATAGGAATAAGACACATAGGGATAAGACAGTGACCTAAAATACGCAGTTAAAAGCGCGTTAATTTGCAGCTTGCACAGCATACGAGCCTTTAAAAAACACCTAACTAGTTAAAAATGATAGCTAGTAGCAAAGAGAAAATTAAGTGATCTTATACATCGCAGAAAAACCAAGTGTTGGCCGCGCAGTTGCTGAGGTCATGCCTAAACCCCACCAAAAAGGCGATGGCTTTATTAAAGTGGCGAATGGAGACATTGTGACTTGGTGTATTGGTCACTTGCTAGAGCAAGCAGAACCAGAGGCCTATAACTCACAGTTTAAACAATGGAAAAGAGAGCATCTGCCCATCATCCCTAGTCAATGGAAACACCAGATTAAACCCAACACAAGAAAGCAGTTTAATGCAGTGAAAAAGCTAATCCAGCAGGCGGACCTGCTGGTCAACATGGGGGATCCTGATCGGGTTGGCCAAATTTTAGTTGACGAAGTGATAAATTACTGTGGTGTTACCAAGGCCAAGCGTGAAGCAACCAAACGTTGCCTAGTTAATGATATGAATCCAGACGCGATTAAAAAATCACTTAATAATTTGCGTAACAATACCGATTTCATACCCCTAGCGACTTCTGCATTGGCAAGGGCTCGAGCAGACTGGTTGTACGGCATTAATATGACCCGATTATGTACTTTGCAGGGGCAAAGTTCAGGTTACAGCGGAGTCCTGTCAATTGGGCGAGTACAAACGCCCATTCTAGGACTGGTGGTTCATAGGGATCAGGCAATAGAGCATTTTATAGCCAAGCCTTTTTATGAGGTCTTTGTTACTTTGCAAACCGCTATAGGCGAGCAATATAGAGCTCAATGGGAGCCGAGTCAGGCTTGTGAGCCCTATTTGGATGAACACGGACGTGTGTTGTCGAGCCAGCTCGCATCCACAGTAGTCATTAAAGTAGCGCAGAAAACAGGCTCAGTAAAGTCTGTTGAAACCCATACAAAGCAGCAAGCCCCGCCACTACCCTACAACCTTTCAACACTTCAAATAGAGGCTTCAAAAGCTTTTAATCTAAGTGCACAACAAACTTTAGATGTTTGCCAACAGCTTTATGAACGGCATAAGTTAATCACTTACCCCCGCTCTGATTGCCGCTACCTTCCACAAGGACACCTTAATGATAAGGCCAAAGTGACTCAGTCAGTGGCTCAAACCTGTCCTGCTTTGGCAGAGGCGGTGTCACAGGCACAATTATCTATGACCAGTAAGGCTTGGAATGATAACAAGGTCGGTGCTCATCATGCCATTATCCCCACTGCAAGATTCATGGATGGCAATAAGCTAAGCCACAATGAGCAACGTATTTATGCATTAATTGCCCGCCAATATTTGATGCAGTTCTATGGGCCTTTCGCATACCAAGAGAAGCAAGTTGTTAGCGAGGTGGCTGGTGGTTTATTTGTAGCCAAACAAAAAGACATTGTAGTTGAAGGGTGGAAAAAACTATTTGCCAAACCGCAGTCTCCAGAGACAGAGCATAACGACTGCAACAGCAAACTGCCTGACGTTGTCAAAGGTGATGCAATCAATTGTATTGATGCCAAGGTTGAGGAAAAACAAACCAGCCCACCTAAACACTTCACAGATGCAACACTGCTTGCGGCGATGACAGGTATTGCTCGCTATGTATCTAACCCAGATATC
Source organism: uncultured Pseudomonadales bacterium (assembly GCA_963925635.1). Classification (GTDB taxonomy): domain Bacteria; phylum Pseudomonadota; class Gammaproteobacteria; order Pseudomonadales; family Balneatricaceae; genus Njordibacter. The sequence continues at coordinate 19,996 of CAWUTT010000025.1, forward strand.
AAAAAAGTGTTAAGGGAAACCGATGGCCTTGGCACAGAAGCGACCCGAGCAGGGATTATTGAACTATTGTTTAAACGACAGTTCTTGCACCGCAAAGGCAAACAAATACATGCAACAGAAGTAGGGCGTCAGCTGGCAAATAGTCTGCCTGAACAAATGGTCTTACCTGATATGACTGCACACTGGGAATCTCAACTTGAGGCTATCAGTGAAAAAACCATGAGCTATGACCAATTTATGCAACCTTTAACAGCGGGATTAAACGGCTTAATTAATCAAGTAAGTGGTGTCAGTTTTGCCGGTATGAAGGGTTTGGGCAAGCCATTTAAAAAAAGAAAAGCCACAAAAAGAAGACTCAAGCCTGCCATTAAGGGCTAACCTAGAGTTAATGCAAACCCCTTAAGCTCAGCATCCACTCAGGCGTCAGTATAGCGCAATAAGGCGACCTAAAAGCCATGCCCAATAAGGACTTGAGCACCTCGCTGGAGGTCATATTGAAGACGCTGCTAGGGCATTATGAAATTAACCACAATGTATGAAACATAAATAACAACGACATAAAAAAGGTGAGAAAGCCCGCCACATAAGCCGGGTTCTGTCGTGGACAGTCATTCATCTAGGGCCTGCGTCGCCACAGGCCTCTTGCGACCTACCCGAACCCAGTGCGGGCAGCACCTAGTGGGTTCCTATTTGGTCTTGCTCCAGGTGGGGTTTACCATGCCGTAACGTGTTACCACGCACGCGGTGCGCTCTTACCGCACCCTTTCACCCTTACCGTCCGATAAATCGGGTTGGCGGTCTACTCTCTGCTGCACTGGCCGTCGGCTCACGCCGCCCAGGTGTTACCTGGCACCTTGCCCTATGGAGCCCGGACTTTCCTCCCCTACTCAAACACCTAAGTGCAGAATAGCAGCGACTGTCTGGCGGACTTTCTCGCGGGCAGGATACCGAGTTTACCTAGCGCTGGCAAGGCTAAATAGGACTTAACCACGAGTTACTTGCCCTGCAGCTCCAAGGCTCGGTCATACAAGGCTTTTTTCTTGTGCCCGGTCATCGACGCTGTAATAGCAGCTGCCTTTTTAATAGGCAGTTCAGCCAGCAGCAAAGTAAGCATGCGTTCTTCTTCTGGGCCAATTTCTTGCAGTTGTTGTGGCTCTGCACCTTCGAGCAGCACCACAAATTCACCTTTTTGTTGATTATGGTCTGCTGACAACCAAGCCTGTACTTCGCTAGCCTTGGCACCGTACACAGTTTCAAAGGTTTTGGTTAGTTCCCTAGCCAATACTAAGCGCCTGTTTGCGCCCATGACCGACACAATGTCATCCACTGTGGCCACGATGCGGTGGGGCGATTCATAAAACACTTGGGTATGAGTGACCCGTTCCAATTGTTGCAATTGCTGTCTACGGCCACTACTCTTGGCAGGTAAAAAACCGTAAAAGCTAAACCGATCGGTGGCTAAACCAGACACACTAAGCCCTGCAATTAACGCACAAGGTCCCACCACTGGCACCACCTGGTAGCCCGCATCTCTCACCGCACTCACCAAGTGATAACCAGGGTCAGAAATGAGTGGCGTTCCAGCATCTGAAATTAAGGCAATAGACTGACCCTCTGCCAACTTTTGCACCAAGCTTTGCGCACGCTGGCGCTCGTTATGATCGTGTAAAGCCACCATGGGGGTAGAAATGGCAAAGTGTTGCATTAATCGACCACTATGACGCGTATCTTCGGCGGCAATCAGATCTACTCGGTTGAGCGTTTCAATGGCCCGTGGAGTTAGATCCTGGAGATTACCGATAGGGGTAGAAACCACGTAAAGAATTGCTGTTGTCATGCCTTTGAGCCTTTTGGACTTGTTTGACCAGCCTGTTATGCTAGGCTTACTCAGATCGGATCACTAAGGTGGTCTGAAATAAGTGTATTGTAACCTAAACCACCTTAACCTGACTCACTAAGAACGCTCTATGACCATAATCCGACACCACTTTGGGCGCAGCCTTAGCATTTTATGTGGCTTAGTTTTGCTCAGTGCTTGCCAGCAACAAGCACTAGTGCCAACGCCACCTAAGCAGGTTAAGCCCGCTGCATTGATTACGCCAGCTGAGGCAGTGATGGTGATTGAATTGGATCTAACCCAAACACCTCCCCCAGCACCCACACCCGCCCTGCAGACGAATTCCACCGAAGACCCAACCCAAGAGCAAACTAATGCCAGCTCAGGACTTGGAGACACAGCTATTGATCCAATACCACAGCAGTCCAAGACCGACATAAATAAAGACTTAACCATCTTGCTAGCCGCAAGCCCGCAAAATGTAACCCCACCCCCACCCACCACTTTGGGTCAAGGCATTATTGAGATCACTCAGGTGGATCAGGTCCTACCGCCTCTTCTCGCGCGAGAATTAGACAAAATCTATCAGCTACCCAAGGCCATTCAATACGCTTATTTATTGTCCATGGCCGAAAAAATATTACCCCTGGGTTACGCCCAGTCGAGTGTTCGGATGCTTAATAAAATCGATTTAGACCGCTTACCAGAAAGCCAACTCGGGCGTTATTTTGAAATTAGGGCAGAAAGTCAGTTAAAGCTTGGCGACAGTTTTGGCGCGATTACTTGGTTGCACCAAGCACAAGCGTTAACACCCGGCACCGACCCTCAAGCAAAAATTAAACTGTTAACCCTTAAAGCTAAGGCTTACGAATCTAATGAACTACCCCTGTCCGCTGCTAAAGCGCTGATAGCATTAAGCCAATTACCCAACGTGTTGGATCCTAGTCTATACAATGAGCGCATTTGGAGCGCCCTGACCAAGCTTAGCGCTCATACCCTTAGCCGCAACCTCTCACCCACAGAGACTGAGTTAACCAGCGCTTGGCACGCCTTGGCGCTAGTACCCCTTTTACATCACGATATGGACCAACAATTGGCTGCACTGCAACAATGGCAACAGCAATGGCCTAACCATCCAGCAGCTGCAAAGCTTCCTGGCGCGTTAGCCAGCCTCGCCGAGCTCAGTTCGGCTCAACCCCAACATATCGCCTTAGCTATGCCCCTGCATGGCAAACTAGGCAAAGTAGGTCAGGCCGTATTAGACGGCTTCATGGCAGCTCGGTTTGAGGCCCAAAGTGGCGCTTCGGTGATTCCATCGATCAAAATCTATGATACCACCGACTTACCAAACCTAGATGCACTTTACCTGCAGGCTGCTGCCGACCAAATAGACATGATCATTGGGCCAATCGACAAGGACAGAGTCATTCAACTTAGCCAAAAGGATGCGTTAACCATTCCCACTCTGGCCCTCAATTACATTCCCTTAGGCTCCCACCAAAAAACCACCACCAACTTAGTTCAGTTTGGTTTGGCGGTAGAAGATGAAGCGTCACAACTGGCGACACGCAGTTTTTCAGAGGGCCACAGGCGTATTGTGGTGTTACACCAAGACCAACCCTGGGCCATCAGAGCGGCACAACACTTTAGCTCATCTTGGATCGATTTAGGTGGTAAAATTGCCACTCAGGTGAGTTTTTCTGGCGCTGGTGATCACTCTGAGGCCATTACTCAAGCACTGCTCATTAATCAAAGTCATGAGCGCGCAAAGATGCTGAAAAAGCACCTCGCAGGCAGTGGTAATACAGTTAAATTTGAGCCTCGGCGCCGCCAGGATGTGGATGCCATTGTGCTCTTCTCATTGCCCACAGACGGGCGTCAAATCATTCCCACACTAGCCTTCCATTACGCCGCTGACCTTCCTGTTTACGCTAGCCACCATATCTATCAGGGCCCCACTGAAACCAGTCGTGACCGAGACTTAGAAAAAGTTGTTTTTACGGAATTACCTTGGTTAATTGAGCAACCTGATATCCAGCAAAAAATCAGCCAAAAGTGGCCTGACAGGGACAGGTACACTCGCTTGTTCGCGATCGGTGTTGACGCCTATCGGCTGTTCCCTCGGCTCGAGCAATTACAAGCCTTTAGTAACAGTCGGGTGCATGGAGTCACGGGGCTGTTGCAGATGAACAACCAAGGTCGAATATTTACCCGCAGTTCTTGGGGGAAATTTAAGGCCGGCAAAGTGATTGTAGACCCAAGGTAATGGTCATGAATACCACTCAAGTGGGTGCTTGGGCGGAACAGATGGCGTGGTTGCACCTGCAGCAACGTGGTTGGCAGTTGGTTGAACGTAATTTTTTTTGCAAAGGTGGTGAACTGGATCTCATTGTGCGTAAAGGCAAGGTGCTTGCATTTGTCGAGGTAAAGTACCGCAAACGCCCTACCATGGGTGGAGCGGTGGCTAGCCTGAGCCCTACTAAACAGCACCACCTTATTCATAGTGCTCAGGTCTTTTTGCAACGCTATCCATTATTAAACAGCCTAGACTGCCGCTTTGATCTGATCGCCATCAGTGGTTGCGATAGCCCCCATAGCCAAGTTGATATACAATGGATTGATAATGCATTTATCACTTCAGGCTAACACTAGAGCTCATTAATGGAACTGCAAGAAAGGGTTATCAATCAATTCCATGAGCATATGGGATGCGCCGCATACAGTGCCGAACATCTACCTCAAGATATCGCTATCGCAGCCCAAATGCTGCACCAATGCTTTATTCAGGAAGGCAAAATCCTCATTTGTGGCAATGGCGCTAACGCCGCCAATGGCCATCACTTTAGCGCTGCATTATTAAGCCGATTTAAACAGGAGCGCCCCAGTTTACCGGCCTTTAATTTGGCCGCTGATAGCACCACCATGAGCGCAGTTATTCGTGACTCCAGCTTTCAAGATGTGTTTGCCAAACAAATTACAGCGCTAGGACAGCAAGGTGACATTGTGGTGGTGATGTCCGAACAAGGTAATTGTGGAAATTTGATTCAGGCCATTCAAGCGGCCCACAATCGGAACCTTCAGGTGATATCCATTACTGGGCAAAGTGGTGGTGATATGGCCACTATTCTTGATCCCGATGATGTAGCCATCCGCATTCCTAGTGACAACAACGTCAATATACTACAATTACAACTGATTACTATTCACTGCCTTTGTGATTTAATCGATTTTCAATTATTTGGGAGTAATGAATAAATGCTCAAACGTAGCATCCAATTAGTCACTTTAGCCAGTTGCATCGTTTTTGTGGGCGCCTGTTCACCCACCCTTAGTGACAGACCCATTGCTGACAACAAAGGTTCGCGCTCCTTAGGCACCTTATATAATGACCAACTCATAGAAACGGCGACCGTAGACGCCATTTTACGGGCATCGCCTTCACTCGCTAACGCCCATGTGAGCGCTGTAAGTGTTAACGGTATTGTGTTATTAATTGGTCAGGTTCCAAGCGCAGATACCAAAATTATTGCAGGGGCCAAGGCTCGCGGTATTTCTAATGTTCGAAAGGTACACAATGAGCTACTCGTCAGCGCTCCAGCCTCCTATGTGGGGAGAACCAGTGACACGCTCATTACCACTAAGGTAAAGGCCCGCATGGTCGGCGAAACAGCTTTTCCTGCTAGCCGCATTAAAGTCATTACGGAGAATGGCATCGTTTACCTAATGGGTCTTGTGACCCAAGCAGAGGCTGGATGGGCTGTGAAGGTTGCAGCTAATGCGAGTGGTATACAGAGGATAGTGAAGGTCTTTGAATACATAGACTAAGCTTAGACTAGACTTTCTAGCAGACCATAAAAAAGGGCCCTTAGGCCCTTTTTTATGGTCTGCTAGAACTACTTAACCACTTTAAGAGTGGGCCTCTTAGAGCGGCTTGCAATAGAAGACACAGTACCTGGGGCTTTAGGTTTGTCTGCCACGGTTAAGGGCGGGTTAGACGGCCCATCAGGGTCAGGTATGCCTGGCTCAAAGCCAAACCCCATGCCTTCACCACTTTCTTTAGCATAAACTGCCATCACTGCCATGATCGGTACATAGACGTGCATCGGAACGCCACCAAAACGTGCATTGAACTCTACAGCTTCATCACCCAAACTTAAGCCTTCTACGGCGCTAGGCGAGATATTAAGCACAATCTGTCCATCACTGATAAAGCGCTCAGGTACCATGACATTATTGAGGGTTGCATCAACCACCATATGTGGCGTGGCATCATTGTGCAAAATCCACTCATGCAGAGCTCTCAACAAGTAAGACCGACTTGGAGTCATCATCTTGATGGCCTCAATTAAAGCCGGATTTCATGCTCAAGCTCAGATAAGCTTTCCTGAAAGCCTTCACGAGCAAACACCCGTTCCATATATTCAAGCATAGGTGCTGCTTGTTGTTCTGGAAGGTCTATACCCAACTGTGGTAGACGCCACAAAATGGGAGCAATACAACAGTCAACCAAAGTGAATTCCTCACTCATGAAGAAATCTTTTTCAGTAAAAATAGGCGCCGTAGAAATTAAACTTTCGCGCAATTCTTTTTGAGCTTCTACAATTTCAGCTTCGTCATCAGACGTCATGATGAAGTCAGCAAGGCGGCACCAGTCACGCTCAATACGATACATGTACAAACGACTTTCAGCACGGGCCACAGGATAAACAGGTAGCAGAGGCGGATGAGGGAAACGCTCATCTAGGTATTCCATCATCACATTGGCTTCGTAAAGTACCAAGTCACGGTCTACCAAGGTAGGTAAGCTGTTATAAGGGTTAAGATCTGCCAGATCTTCTGGCTTATGCTCAGCGTCAACATCAATAATGTCAACAGTAACCCCTTTTTCTGCCAAAACAATACGCACGCGGTGGCTATAATGGTTTGAACCATCAGAAAAAAACGTCATGGAAGAGCGTTTAGCGACTACACCCATGTAGATATACCTCAATAATAAAAATAGCGCTAAGCGCCGAAAACAAAGTCGCGACCTGTGTTTTTCACCCTAGGTGGAATACACAGATCGCGCTCAAAGACCAAAGTTAGGCATTATACCTCAAAATCAGGTGTTAATGGACGTCGCGCCAGAATTCCTTCTTCAAGAAATAGAACAATACAGTGATCATTAAGCAGAACAAAATAGCCCACAAACCAATGCGCTGGCTGTCACTTTTGTATGGCTTAGACATATAAGCCATAAAGTTAGTTAGGTCATATATGGTGGCATCAAATTCAGCCGGTGTCATAGTGCCCGTACCTTCTGCCACAGAAAATATTTCACAGCTTGGTTCAGTCATTGGCTCGCCAGTGAGGCTGTCCATGACGGCTGCGCCATGAACGTCAACTTGGGCAACATCGCCACAGCTTTTTGACTGCACACCTTGCAACTCTGCCAAAACATTAGGCATACCCACACTTGGGTAAACCACGTTATTGACTCCATAAGGACGGCTCTCATCAGCATAGAAACTACGCAAATAAGTGTACACCCAGTCAGTACCACGCAAGTTTACTGCGTTAGTTAAGTCGGGTGGCGCAGCTCCAAACCATTGAGCAGCAAGCTTAGGATCCATCGCACTAGTCATCTGTTCACCGATTTTTTGATCACTAAAGATCAAATGTTCAACGACCAAATCTTCTGGTATGTGCAAATCTTCTGCAGCCCTAATATAACGCTGGTACTGGGCCGTATGGCAGCCCAGACAGTAATTGACGTAAGTCTGCATACCACGTTGCAAGGAGCCTTTATCACTTGCGTCCGCTTGCATAGAATCCAGCTTTATACTCGGCCCAACACTGGCCTGAGCAACCATAGGCATCATCAACATTAAGCCTAACAAGAATAACTTCTTCATGATTCTACCACCCTCGCAGGAACAGGTTTGGTCGCTTCAATGCGCGTATAAAACGGCATCAATATGAAGTATAGAAAATACAAAAGGGTAAATAACTGAGCTGCTTGTGTGCGACCCTCTGTTGTGGCAATCGTTCCTAAGTATCCTAGAACAATGAAACTGACAACAAAAACGGCCAGCGCCGTCCGGCTCATCCAACCTTTATAGCGCATTGATTTAACCGGACTGCGATCTAACCAAGGCACCACGAACAAGATGGCTATAGCCCCACCCATGGTGACGACACCCAAGAACTTAGCATCTAGACCAAACAGCGAGAAAGTCACCGCACGCAGCATAGAATAATAGGGCGTGAAGTACCACACTGGCGCTATGTGTTCAGGCGTCTTCAACGAGTTGGCAGGCTCATAGTTAGGTTTCTCAATAAAGTAACCCCCGCCTTCTGGGAAAAAGAAAATAACTAGGCAGAACACGGTTAAAAATATGCCTATAGCAACCAGGTCTTTAACCACGTGATAGGGCCAGAAAGCTACGCCATCAACGGGCACACCATTTTCATCTTTATCTTTGTCAATTTCGATGCCATCTGGGTTATTTGAACCCACATCGTGTAACGCCAATATGTGCAATAACACCAAGGCCATAATCACAATTGGCAAGGCAATCACATGCAAAGAAAAGAAGCGATTTAAGGTAATACCCGAAATCAGGTAGTCTCCACGAATCCACTGCACCAGGTCTTCACCGACAACAGGAATGGCCCCTGCTAGGGATAAGATAACCTGAGCACCCCAGTAGGACATTTGACCCCAAGGCAGCAAATAACCAAAGAAGCCTTCAGCCATCAACGCAAGGTAAATCGCCATACCGAACAGCCAAATAAGCTCGCGGGGCTTTTGGTAAGAACCGTACATTAAACCTCTAAACATGTGTAGATAAACCACAATGAAAAAGGCAGATGCACCAGAGGAATGCATGTAGCGAATAATCCAGCCCATCTCCACATCACGCATGATGTACTCAACCGAGGCAAAAGCACCTTCAGCAGAGGGCTCATAAGACATAGTGAGCCAGATACCCGTGAGTATTTGGTTAACTAGCACTAATAAAGAAAGCACACCAAATACATACCAAAAGTTTAAATTTTTAGAGGCATAGTACTTGGACATGTGGTCTTGCCACATTTGGGTCAAAGGAAAGCGATCATCAATCCAACGAACAATACCACTTTCCGCCTTAGCGCGGTTAGGATTACCGACAGCCATTACGCATTACCTCCGTCTTCGCCAATGAGAATCACTGAGTCACTCTCATAAAAATGTGGCGGAATTTCTAAGTTTGTAGGGGCTGGCTTACTCTTATAAACTCGGCCAGATAAATCAAAGGTAGACCCATGACAAGGGCAATAAAAGCCACCGTTCCAATCGGCACCTAAATCTACTGGCGCAACTTCAGGACGGTAGGTTGGAGAACACCCTAAATGGGTACAAATACCTAGCATGACGATGAATTCGTCACGTAGAGCACGTATTGCATTGCCTGGCACGTAAGCAGGCTGTTTCGACTTAACAGAAGCGGGATCCGCTAAGCTATCATCCAAAGTGGCTAAATGTGCCAAGGCTTCTGCGCTGCGGCGAACAATCCACACAGGTTTTCCACGCCATTCAACAATCATTTGCTGACCTGGCTCTAATTTACTAATGTCTGCCTTTACCGGTGCACCAGCCGCTCTGGCTTTGGCACTGGGATTCCAGGAGGCTACAAAAGGTACTAATGCACTCACACCACCAACAGCACCCGCAACTAAGGATGCCCCGACTAGTACGCGACGTCTAGTCGTATTCACGCCATCATTACTCATTCAATTGATCTCCAGCTAGGCTGTAAAATTACTGTGCGCAATTTTAAAGGAAAGGGGGTAAATAGACAAGGTTAAAGCCCCAAACCACAGCTACAAAAGCCTTGTTTTTCAAGAACACATAAAAAAACCCAGCAACATGGCTGGGTTTTTTTGGTCTACACCAAAACGGTGCGAAAAGCTTAACGCTTAGAGAACTGAGGACGTTTACGCGCTTTGCGTAAACCAACCTTTTTACGCTCAACTTCACGTGCATCACGGGTCACAAAACCAGCAGCACGAAGACTAGGACGTAGAGTTTCATCAAAGTTCATCAAGGCACGGGTAATGCCATGGCGAATAGCGCCAGCCTGACCGAAACCACCACCACCTTCAACGGTAATCTTGAGGTCAAACTTTTCAACTGTTTCTGTCAACTCTAGTGGCTGACGAACAATCATACGGGCCGTCTCACGACCAAAATAAACATCCAACTCACGACTGTTTACCGTGATGGCACCAGTGCCAGGAGTCATGAACACACGAGCGGTAGAGGTCTTACGACGACCGGTACCGTAATATTGAGTAACTGCCATGATCGTCTCCTTACAGGGTCAATGCTTGTGGTTGTTGCGCTTGATGTGGATGCTCAGT
>CAWUTT010000026.1:0-34092 GCA_963925635.1 uncultured Pseudomonadales bacterium
CGGTTTACCCATAGCTGCAAAAATCAGCCCCCCCATCACCACAGTCAGTAAAATGGCTAATACAGGAGACCATAAATTCATCAAACGAGAAGCCTGGGCGCGTTTTTCTAAAATTAACTGCATGTTAAGCTCCAGAACCTTGGTTAGACTGTTCATGGGAGCCCGCCATCATTAACCCAATTTTTTCCCGAGAAAGGTCAGCGGCGGCATAGGTTGGCGACAATTGCCCTCGCGACATCACCGCAATAGTATCAGCCAACTCAAAGATCTCATCGAGGTCTTGACTGATGATCAAAATAGCACTGCCTTGGCGTGATAAGTCGATGACAGCTTGGCGAATGAGCGCTGCTGCTCCAGCATCCACTCCCCATGTGGGTTGGTTAATCACCAACACTTTAGGTTTGCGGTTAAGTTCTCGACCGACAACAAACTTCTGTAGATTACCCCCAGACAATGAACCTGCAGTAGCATCTGGGCTAGACTTACGGACGTCGTAGTCAGTGCCTATAGCGTGATTTAGCTGCGCCAACTGGTCACGGTCTATACCCAACCACCCCCGATCTAATGAAGATGCTGTGTCGTTGCAGGCGTGACGAGAAAGTAGAATGTTATCCGTTAAACTTAGGTGTTCTACGGCCCCATGCCCCATGCGTTCCTCAGGAACAAAAGCAGCACCCAAACAGCGCCGCTGATTAATATTAAGCCCATCACTGGTTTGTCCTAACAATGAAATAAACTCGCCATTGGCATTACTTTGTTCCCCAGAGATGACGCTAAACAACTCACCTTGACCATTACCTGCAACGCCTGCAATCGCCAGAATTTGGCCACTTCTCACCTGTAAATTAACGTCCACAAGGTCAATACCAAAAGGCGCAGATGTGGCCTGATAAAGATGAGACAATGCCAATAATACCTCACCGACTTGATCGTTAGTGTCACGAGTCACCTGATGCACACTTGCACCCACCATTAATTGGGCTAAGGTAGCAGCGGTTTCTACTTGAGGGTCCACTTCTGCAACCAGTTTACCATGACGTAGAATAGTGGCGTCGTGGCATATTTGTTTGACCTCTTCCAAGCGGTGAGAAATGTAGAGCACCGCACAGCCCTCCTCTACCAGACGACGTAAGGTTGAAAATAGCGCTTTTGCCTCTTGGGGCGTCAGTACCGCTGTAGGCTCATCCATGATCAGGAGTTTGGGTTGTTGCAATAAGCAACGCACAATTTCGATACGCTGACGTTCACCCACTGAAAGGTCAGCTACCAGAGCAGCGGGGTTAAGAGGCAGACCATAATCTTGTGACAGGTCGGCTATACGTTGGCTTAAATCACCCTGCCTCAGATGTACAGGCAGCGCAAGGCTAATATTTTCCGCCACAGTGAGCGCTTCAAACAAAGAAAAATGTTGGAATACCATTCCAATCCCTAGTTCTCTTGCATGGGCTGGACTGGCGATTGAGACTGGCAGGCCTTGCCAATAAATAGTGCCTGAGGTCGGTTGCAAAGCACCATACATCATTTTCACTAACGTCGACTTACCCGCTCCATTTTCGCCTAGTAAAGCATGCACCTTACCACTTTCGATGGCTAAGTTGAGTGTGTCATTAGCGTAAAAATCACCAAATTTTTTACTTATATTTTTGACCTGTAAGAGCATCGATTGCACATTATTATTAGACTTATCGAGCATAATACTCCAGCACTTAAAGTAACATCTGATGCCATTATAGCTATAAAATGTTTTCTGTCAAAAAACTGATTAATTGGTTAACTTTTCAAAAATTTTGGCTTAAATTAAACGCTATAAACGTCAAACTCTTTAAAATAAGCATGTTCGCTTAACTCGGCTGGAGCCACAACGGCCTCTGAAGGCTGGGTACCCTTTAGATAAAGTGCCGCCACATGTTGCATTGAATCAAGGGTAACCGACAAGATAGCTAGCCTAAACGCCTGACGAATATCAGCATTACGGCCATGCAGTTGGTTTTGATAAGACTGCAAGGCCTCACCGGCAGGTGAGCCGGGTTTATCAAGGCTACCAATAACCCCTAGCACAGCTTCTTCTAGGTGCTGCTGCGACAATTGACTCGAAAGCACCCAGTCTACTGAAGCACTAAAGTCGGCGAACGTGTCTTCACTGCGGGGGTCACGGTACGAGTAGAAGCGGAAACAAGCATTGTTATTATCTTGTCCTGCACCACCACCATATGCTCCGCCTTGCTCACGCACGGCACGGTGCAAATACCCATTGCGCAGTACCTCTCCAAGAACAACCAGAGAAGCCGCATCAGGGTGCGCACTAGATACGGTTGGAAAAGATCTAGCGCAATAGTTTACTTGCGTGTTGGTGGTCCATAACTGCTGCACTGGCTGATAGTTTGCTTGAGTGTGTGCCTTGTCATAAGTCCACTGCAAACTGCCGTTTAACACACCCACTTGTTGCGCAAAAGCACCAGTGAAAGTGGTCTCAATATGCTTTTGTTGCTGTACTTCACCCACGCTAGCCAGCTGCACAGACTGTTTGCAAAGCTGTTTTTGAAGCTCAGCTAACTTATTGCACAGGTCTGTAAGGCATTGTTCATCCTGCAAACTATCATCAAGTTGCTGTAGCCAAACCACACCTTGTAAGCCACTCACATGGTGTTGCAGGTTGGCGCCTGCACTCATATTACGGCTCGCTGCGCCTAAAGCAAAGCTATGGCCAGACTGACCTACACTCTGCTGACGTCGCGATCGCAACTGACCTACTAGTTCTTTAATGCGCTGCTGTTCGTCAAAACGAACGTGCAACAAGGTTTGCTTTAATAAATCGACAATGGCGGTTTGCTGACTCACCAAGCCTTTGGTGCTGAGCACAAAGTAGGCATTTAATTGGTCAGCATCTGTGGCTTGGCCACGATAAGATAAATAAGCTGACAAACTACCGCAAACAGCAGCTTGCTGGGCTTGAACAGCTAAGTAATCACGTTCACCAATACCTAATTCTGTCATTAACTGGGCCAGTAAATTAAGGTAAGGCAAGCTATCTGCATCCACCTTTGGCCAATCAATAACGAGCTGGTGATACACCAAACCATTGGTTCCTGCACCATAGAATTCCCAGCCTAAGTCTTTATTAGACTCCGTGGGTGCGGCAATAAACTGGGTGGCCGGAATGTCCTCGCGAGTCACCTCGGGCAGAATGCTAGCGTCATCTTCTCTCGACTGACGTTCTAACAAAGCTGCAGTATCATCCACCACCACTTGACGTTGCTCTTCGCTCATGGCTTTAAGCATGTCACTTAAACGTTGCTTTTCTGCTTCATCCTTGCGCTGTGACATGTGTTCATCAGGCGCTAGGGTCAGGCGCACTTGATGGCTATTAGTTAACAGCAGCTCTTGGATTAAAGCAGGAATGAAATTGCGATCTTTAATGTCCTCAGCCAATTGCACTAATGCTGGATCTAGATTGAGGCTAGCTAAAGCATCTCCACCATGAATGGCAGCCGGTAGCGCACTCAATATGAGCTGCATACCAAACGGATACCCGTCGCCACCAATTTCACGTTGGCCCAGTTCAAGCTGGTGTAAAGCCGCTTCAATTTCGCTTTGAGCCACACCCTCATCAACCACTTTTTGAAGGCAGTTGAGGACCACGGCTTCAAAGCCATCTGCGTCGCTAACAGCCGCCCCTTCGAGGCCGCAGACAAAGGTCATTTCTTTATTCGAGTCCTCTAAGCCACATAGTGGAGAAGGCCCAGTGCCTATACCGCAGGTTTCAAGTTCTTTACGCAAAGGTGACGCACTGTGATCAAGTAATACCCGCGCCAGAAGATTAGCTCGCATTAATTGTGTTAGGTCAGTGCTATGGCCAAGTAACCAGCCCAATACTAGGTGACTTTTAGCTTGTTTGTCATTGGCTTCAGCTGGGTAACTTTCTTGAACTTTTAAGGGACTATAATAACGTTTTTCATCAGCAACAAAGAGGTCTATTTTCTGGGCTGAAAAACGATTTAATGCATGCTTTTCAAAAGCCTCTTGGTGGGCAGCAGCAGTGATATCGCCACTAGTCATAAAAATAGCATTAGAGGGGTGATAATGACGCTTATAAAAAGCTAATAACTGCTCATGGGATAAATCAGGAATATCCGATGGTTCACCACCACTGTTAAAGTGATAGGTGGTACTGGGAAATAGGTACTTGGTTAAGGTTTGCCATAGCTGACTGACTGGCGAACTCATGGCACCTTTCATTTCATTAAATACGACGCCCTTGTAAGCCAGCACTTGGCGACCTTCATCGTCATCGGTGAATTCCACACGGTGACCTTCTTGAGCAAAGTCCAAGGGGTCTAGGCGGGCAAAAAACACAGCATCCAGATACACTTCTAGCAGGTTATTGAAGTCCTTTTTATTTTGGCTAGCAAATGGGTATGCAGTCCAATCACTGCTAGTAAAGGCATTCATAAAGGTATTTAAAGAACGCCTTATCATCATGAAAAAAGGGTCCCTTACCGGAAACTTTTCACTGCCACAAAGGGCAGTGTGTTCCAACACATGGGCCACACCTGAGGAGTCTTGAGGCATAGTTTTTAAAGCCACTAAAAAAACATTTTCGGTCTGTTCGCTAGCCAAATGGATGTGTAAGGCACCAGTGGCAAGGTGCTCATATTGTTGTACATTGATATTTAACGAGTCAACCGATTGCTGGCGCAAAAATTTAAATGAAGAGTGTGATGTTGGTACTACAGACATATTTTTACCAATTAATAGAGTCGATATACACCATCATCAACCAATGGTGCAATAATAAGACCAGAAAGTTAACGCACTTATAAGGCCATGGTGGGTTGATAGCAGCTAGTCAAACGATACTTCTGGCAGCGTTATTTGTAAGGCTAATAATAGTGCACTTTCATCGAAGGGTTTACTCAAATAGTAATTAGCCCCAGCCTCGAGCCCGCTTCTGCGTTCTGCATCACTAGCTCTAGCGGTCTGCATAATAATGGGCAAATCAAGATTTCTAGCACTGGCGCGCACATGGTTGAGAACATCTAGGCCGCTGATACCGGGGAGCATCCAATCTAGAAACATAACATCAAACTGATAGCGATCACTATCAACGACCTGGATCGCAGATTCGCCATCTGGCACCGTCATTACTGCCAGACCTGCAGCCTCTAAGTAGTCACACAGTATTTCTAAATTAATCTCGTCATCGTCAACAATCAGGGCGCAATACACTTTGTCTTTGTAGTCTGTCATATAGCTCACTAAAACGATAGGGTCAAAATTCACCAGCGCTACAAGTGGGCACTGGAGTGCGATGCTATGAGTATAATTTGAAACCCGTTGCTAGAAAAGTGTTCTGTAAAAGAAACATTAAATATTGCCTCAAATTCCCATAGCATAGCGAATAACCTGTTTCTTAATAAGCGGTATTTTGGCCGATGATAGGGCCAAATTGCGCAGCCACTTAGTCTTTATGTTGGTATTGCTGAAACCATGATGGAACGCATCCATGCTATGTAACATGAGGCTATTAGCCAATTTACGCTGCTTTTGATAACGCATTAACACCCTCTGTGTGGCCCAATCTTCGCCATTACTGCGAGCTTGGGTCAATACATTGGCCAAACTAGCCACATCTTGAAAGCCCAAATTAACGCCTTGCCCAGCTAACGGGTTAATCACATGAGCGGCATCACCAATTAACACCATACCCTTGGCACAATAACTTTGGGCATGTTGTTTTTGTAAGCCGAAGGAAGCCTTTGCTGTGACCTCAATGAACCCTAACTGGCGCGGAAATTGCGCCATAATTTCATCGGCCAAATGCTCATGTGATAAGTTAGCTAATGCTCGGGCCTTATCGGCTTGATGATACCAAACTACTGAACCATGCTGTCCGAGTAAAGGTAAAAATGCTTGTGGCCCGGTACTCACAAACCGTTGCCAAGTGATGTCTTGCTGCCCCAACTGCGTGTTCACCGAGGCAACTAAACAGGCCTGCTGATATTGACCACGATTAACCCCTATGCCAAAGGCTTGCCTTACCTTTGACTGAGCACCATCTGCCCCTACCACCAACCGCGCCGTAATGGATGCCCCATTATCAAGCTCGATATGCGTAATCGGACCAACATGGCGAAACGTTTTTGGTGAGGCAGGACAGATCACTTCAACGTTATTATTAGTTTGCAAAGATTGCCAAAGACTCAATTGGACTAGACGGTTTTCAACAATATGTCCAAGTTCCGCAACACCCACCTGGCTGGCACTAAACATTAAGTCCCCAAAGCCAGACATTTCCCATACTCGCATGCGCTTATAAGGGCACAAGCGCATACCCTGGAGAATGTCCCAAGCATCAGATTGCTGCATTACCTGCGCGCTCTTAGGGCTTAAAGCACAAATCTTTAAATCGAAGGTTTGACTCAAATCGTAGGCAACGGGAGCTTGCGCCTCGACTAAGGCAATAGAAAACCCATGAGGGGCCAGTTGTGTTGCCAAGGCAGCACCAATCATGCCACCACCAAAAATCACAATGTCGTAATCGTAGTTCACGTCTATTAACCCCTAGCCTCTGTAATAAATCACTCAGTTTATTTTACCTTTGCTGTACAAAAGCGCTTCCTTTCCTTGCCCACATATGGTTTATTAAAAGCAAGACTTTAGCAACCAACCCAAGAGGATCAACGCCCTATTCCCACATTTTTTAACTTTCGCTAAGAAGGAATCGATTATGCAAATGAACATTACTGCTCGTCACGATACCAAAGCCACCGATGCTATAAAACAACGCATCATGGCCAAGCTCCAGAAAAATGAAAGCCACTTTGATCACATCACCAACATCCAGGTCACGATGGACAAAGAAGGTAATCAGGACTTGGCTGAAGCCACTCTCCACCTCGATACAGGCCAAGAAATATTCGCCAAAGCCAAAGGCGATAATATGTTCAGTGCCATCGACTCATTAAGTGCCAAAATAGAAACCCAATTACAAAAAGCTAAATCGAAAACCCAAACCCGCAAAGGGATAGACAAGGGTATGCGCGTAGCTTCTGAGGAGCCAGAAGAGCCGGATGAGGAAGTGGCCTAATCATGCTCAGTCTAAATGTTCTGCAAAGGTGCTATAGGTTTCATAATCATTAATACCTAAGGCCGCAGCAGAACACAACGCCATGGGGTCTTCAGCTAGATCCTTTGGCACCACCACCAAACCATCACTAAAAGACACCACCTGTAAACCCACCTTATGGCAATGGGCAAACACTTTTTCTAGCGCGTGCACTACTTGCTCTTGGTCTTTAAGCAAACGTTCCCTAGGCACTTCATCATGGGCTGGAGGTTTATATTTAAACTGCTTTAGCACCTGCTTTTGGTCATCCATCATTAACAGCAGTACATCCCCCCAACGCCATTGTTCTAATAACCGTTTACAAAATAAAAATTGCCCTACATTGACGCAGTGTACACGGTCGCCAGAGCGCAATTGGCGTAACTCATCGTGCACCTGTTGCTGGCTAGTAGTGCTGTTGATTTCTATATGCATTAGCGAGTCTTTACTTAATGTAGGGGCTGATAGTTTAACAAACCTTTACGCCCCAGCGAAGATTTTCACACATTATCATTAAAGACTGCTTAGTATTGATTGAAACTCGACTTAAGAAGGGCCAAACTAAGTCGTTAAATGAACAGTAGGCCACTGGCGCAGGCGTTAAAGTGGCACTTTACCATCCTCAAGACGACACAGGAGATATGCAGTGGAACGTGAATCAATGGAGTTTGATGTTGTTATCGTTGGTGCTGGCCCATCTGGCCTAGCCACAGCATGCAAACTATTACAACTGGCTCAAGAAAAACAACAAGAATTAAGTGTGTGTGTGGTCGAAAAAGGTTCTGAAGTGGGTGCCCATATCTTGTCTGGTGCGATCTTAGAACCCACCGCTTTAAACGAACTCTTTCCAGATTGGCAGTCCATGGGAGCCCCATTAAACACGCCTGTGGTCAAGGACGAGATGCATATCCTCACGAGCCACAAGAGCGGCATGGCGCTGCCTAGTTTTGCCATACCCAAGCCTATGCACAATGATGGCAACTATATCGTCAGCTTAGGTAATGTGTGTCGTTGGTTAGCAGAACAAGCAGAAAATTTAGGCGCTGAAATATTCCCAGGTTTTGCCGCTTCCGAAGTGCTGTACCACGCCGATGGTAGTGTCAAAGGCATTGCTACAGGCGACATGGGCGTGAGCGCAACTGGCGAACAAAAAGACAGCTATATGCAGGGTATGGAATTACACGCCAAATACACCGTATTCTCGGAAGGCTGCCGTGGTCACTTAGGTAAGCAACTTATTGACAAATTTAACCTTGATATCGACGCAACGAGCCAACATTATGGCATCGGTATTAAAGAACTATGGGATATTGACCCAGCCAAGCATCAGCCCGGTTTAGTGGTCCATGGCTCTGGCTGGCCCCTCACTAAAGGCGCCAACGGTGGCTTTTTCTTATACCACGGTGATAATAATCAGGTCACAGTGGGGCTTATCATTGATTTAAGCTACGACAACCCTCACCTAAGCCCGTTTGACGAATTCCAAAGGCTCAAGCATCATCCAGTATTAAAACAACACTTAGAAGGCGGTTCTCGAGTCTCTTACGGCGCCCGAGCAGTAGAAAAAGGGGGGCTTTTTGCTTTACCAAAGATGAGCCTGCCTGGCGCTCTATTAATTGGCTGTGATGCTGGCACCATGAACTTTGCCAAAATTAAAGGCAGCCACACAGCTATGAAATCTGGTATGTTGGCGGCTGAAACATTATTTGAAGCCATTACCCATGGTGATAAAGGTCAACAAGATCTACTAGCGTATGGTGAAAAATTTAAGCAATCTTGGTTACATGAAGAGCTTTATAAAGCCCGTAATTTTGGTGGAGCCATGCACAAATTTGGCATGTGGTTAGGCGGTGCGTTCAACTGGGTTGATCAAAACCTCTTTGGTGGAAAACTCCCAGTGAGCCTCAAAGACAATATTCCAGACCATGCACAGTTAAAACCTGCCGCACAGATGCTCAAAATAGCCTACCCAAAACCTGACGGAGTGATTAGTTTTGATAAGCTATCGTCCGTGTTTATTTCTGGGACTAATCATGAGGAAAACCAGCCCTGCCATCTCACCTTGAAAGACTCAAGCCTACCATTAGGTATTAACTTAAGCATGTGGGACGAACCTGCCCAAAGGTACTGCCCAGCTGGAGTTTACGAGATTTTAGAAAACGATAAGGGTGAGAAAAGCTTCCAAATCAACGGTCAAAACTGTGTACATTGCAAAACCTGTGATATCAAGGACCCCAGCCAAAACATCACCTGGGTGGTACCAGAAGGCGCAGGTGGGCCAAACTACCCTAATATGTAGCGCTTAGCAGACTGCTCATGTGATCACTAACATAGGTTAAATTATTTTAGTGATCACTAACCTTCGATCTTGCCGTCACATCAAACCTCACAACTCAATAATAAAGCCCGTTGTTGTATGCGGTATGGGCTTACTTAGTGCCAAATATCTTGTCACCAGCATCACCAAGACCTGGGATAATATAACCCTGGTGGTTTAAATGGTCATCAATCGCAGCCACATATAGGTTCACTTCTGGGTGCAGTTTCGCCACCTTCGCCAAACCCTCAGGTGATGCGACTAAGAATAACCCCATAATGTGCTTGCAGCCCTTTTGTTTAAGTAAATCGATGGTGGCCAATAGGGTGCCACCTGTCGCCAACATGGGGTCGATAATCAGTGCCGTACGCTGATCCACATCGGCAATTATTTTATCGAAGTAAGCCACAGGCTCTAGGGTTTCTTCATCGCGGTACAAGCCCACAACACTCACTTTTGCATTAGGCACCAACTGCATTACCCCCTCAAGCATGCCTAAACCTGCTCTCAAAATAGGCACAATAGTGAGCTTTTTACCGGCTAACATATAGACCGGTATGGGTTCGCCTTGCCAGCCGTCGATGTTAACCTGTTCCAAAGGCAAGCCTCTACTCGCTTCATAGGTGAGTAGACTAGCAACTTCATTAGATAGCTCTCTAAACTGCTTAGTACTCACATGAGCTTTGCGTAACAATGCAAGTTTGTGTGATATGAGGGGATGATGAATTTCATGCACTGGCATTAGTTGTATTTCCTTGTAAGCTATATTGGCCCAAACGTGTATTGATAAGACCCACTCATTAATTGAGCATGCTCACCTTGGCTAGTTTTAACCACCTCACAAGCCACTGCAAGTTGGTAAAATACCGAACGGTTAATGCGACCCCACAGGCCATCGCGCACGCACAATTTGGGTTTTGGTTGTTGTTCTGAATCATAGGTCACAAGCAATTGATCTGCTTGTGAGAGGTTAATCAGGTCACCTGTATTACTAGTAAATTGCCACTCTCCTATGCCGTTGTGGTCAACATAGTCTGCGGCAATTATCACAAAAGGGAGGTCTTCTACGGTAATGCGAAAGGCCTCAACAGGAGTGATTATCCAGTAGTCTCCATCGCTCTGACGTTGCAACAAGCGCCCAAACAATTGCATAATCTTTGTGTTAACGATGGCAGCACCTTGATGGTACCAAGTGCCATCAGCAGCAATGGTTAAATCCATATCACCTTTAAACACTGGCTGCCAAGCCGCTAAATCATAAGCAGGCAAATTTTGAGCATGCTTTACTAGTTGTTCGATCATGTGCTTTTAGACTTCGTGGTTAACAATATCTTCATGCGGCACCTTTTTTGAACCCTCTGTATGGCGACTTTGACCCCGGTTACCCATGCGCATCCCTATTTGCATCAGGAACTCAAAAAAAGCCTCGCGGTCTTGAATGAACTGTTTAAAAAATCCAGAATCATGCAGCGCCAGAGCGCCATGCACCAAAGCCCACGACGCTGATAGATGAAAATAAGCGGGCACTTGTTCTAATTTGCCTGAATCAATGCGTTTTTCAACTAAAATAGTCAGCACCTGCATATTTTCATTACGGATGCGGTGCACCTCGGCAATTTCTTTTTCATACTCCTCACCCTTAATCAGTCGATCCTCTAACCGATCAAATAATAACGCTTGTTCTGGGTCATTCATCCGAAACTCAAAGTAACTACGCCACAAGGATTCTGGATCTGAGAAGTCTTTTGTGGCGAGTAAACTGGCCAACTGATACTCATAATTAATCAGCAGAAAAATGTAAATATCTGATTTAGACTTAAAGTGTTTGTATATCGTGCCCTTACCTATGCCAACGCTATCGGCAATCATTTCTACAGTGACTTTGTCTTCGCCATGGGCACGAAAAAGCGCCAATGCTGTTTCGAGGATCTCCTCTTCCCTGCGCTTAAATTCTCGTACTTTACGATTCTCTTTTTCGCGTGGAAAGTAGGACGGAATATTTGGTTTTGCTGCTATGCCCCAGTTCATGATGATCCCTTCAATTGTACAAATTAGTTGCAACTAGCTAAAGCAGTCTAGCTATGACTATAAATAACATAATAGTCATAAAATTTTGAAAAGGCTATGCCTGATCGCACATTCTAATTAATTGGGTGTCAAAAATAGTTGGTTAAAGTTATCACTGGTCTGAGTGGCAAGCTGCGCTAACGAAAGGCCTTTTAGATCGGCTATATATTGAGCCACCAAGCGCACATGTTTGGGTTCGTTTTGCTGCCCACGATGGGGCACAGGGGTTAAGTAAGGCGCATCCGTTTCTACCAACAAACGATCCATAGGGATTTTCTTGACCACTTCTCTGAGCGCGCCGGCACTATTAAAAGTAACAATGCCAGAAATAGAAATATAAAAACCTAAATCTAAACAGGCTTCAGCCATGGCCCAATCTTCTGTAAAGCAATGAATCACCCCTCCCACATCACCATCGGCTTCATTGCGCAGCAAAGTCAGGGTGTCTTCATTAGCTCCACGGGTATGCACAATCACCGGCTTAGCCAGTCGTTTTGAAAGCTGCAAATGGGCGGCGAATGCTTGTTGTTGTAACGCCGCATTATCTTGTTGATAGAAATAATCTAAACCAGTTTCCCCAATGGCAACCACTTTAGGGTGTCTAGCTTGCTGCTCTAACAGGCTCAGGCAATCTAAATTTTCAACTGCCAGAGGGTGCAAACCTGCGGAAGCATGGATAAAATCATAGGCTTCAATTTGACACATCATCGCTTGAAACTGGTCCGTATCCACGCTAATAGATAACATCTGTGAGACACCATCGGCCTGTGCGGCCGCGACAAGGCCTGCAAAACCGTCAGCGTAGTGACTGGTGTCTAATTTATCAAGGTGACAGTGAGAATCGATAATCATGCTTAAGCCCCCGACCTTACTAATAAATACCATTGATGCAGTAGTTCTTCGCACACCAATTGGGTATTCAGGTTACGCCGTTGATTAATAAAGTTAAGTTGTTGGGTCAATTGTTCTAATAAGGCGTAGATGGCATTGATATGGCTGCGTTGAGCGACCGCCTGCAGCAGTTTGATAATATCAGGATTAGCTAAATAATCCGTACTCGTGGTCATTTTGAGTTTAATAAGGTCATTAAGCCACTCTATCCACCAGCTAAACATCTGCTCTAAGGGTTGTTTGTGCCAACTGTAAGCCACATTGACCACGCTGTCTTTACCTCGCAAAATTGCCGTTAGCTGAACCAGCATTTGATGACGCAATTCATGGGCCTTAGAAGTGTGCAAATGCAGCGCTCTTAATGGTGCGCCATGGGCTAATTGTAATAATTTTGCGGCCATCTCATTGCTGCTGTCGTCAGTGGGTAACTGTTGTTGCAACCAACTCAAAGCCTGTGCGGAAGCAGGAAGGGCTATATCTAGCAATTGGCAGCGGCTGCGAACTGTTGGTAGTATGGTTTTGGGCCACTCATGTAATAGCAAAAAATAACTGTCGTTACCGGGTTCTTCTAACTGTTTTAATAGGGCATTTGCCGCATTCAAATTGAGGTCTGCAGCACCATTGATAACAACTACACGGGCACCACCTTGTTGCGCGGTGGTTGCCATAGCGTGTTGAATATTACGAACCTGATCAACCAAAATAGATTTACTCGGCGCTTCAGGTTGCAATAATTTATAATCAGGGTGGCTGGTAGCAGCTAATAGTTGACAGGATTTACATTGGCCACAGGCATGACCATCAAGCTGCTGCTGACACAGGAGGGCGGCAGCTAAGTGGGTGGCAAAAGTTAATTTTCCAAGCCCAGGCACCCCACCAATAATCAAAGCGTGGGGCAAGCGTTGTTGCTGCATCATGTGGCTCACCTGCTGCCACTGATCCTGCTGCCAAGGGTACAAGTCTAAAGACAAGGTGCTGGGTTGTTGAGTCATTACACTAGTCTCTATAAGCTAACAATAATGGCGCAAGAAAGTCATCCAGCTGTTGCTGCACCCCAGTAATGGGCTGGGCAGCATCAACAATACGATACCTTTGTGGCTCGTTTTTAGCTTGCGTCAAATACCCTTGCCTGACGCGTTCAAAGAAACTCATCGCTTCGGTTTCAATACGGTCAAAACCAGAGCGCTTGCCTGCTCGCGCCATACCTATGGTAATATCTAGATCAAAGAGAAGGGTCATGTGTGGGTTTAAATCACCATGCACCGAGCATTTAAGACGGCTGATAAAATCTTGATCTAACCCCCGCCCAAATCCTTGATAGGCAACGGATGCGTCTGAAAAACGGTCACAAATTACCCATTTTCCAGCCGCTAAAGCAGGCCTAATAACATTTTCAACATGTTGCCTGCGTGAGGCAAACATCAACAAAAGTTCTGTGTATGGGTCCACCACTTCATCTCGGTGTTGCAACAACAACTGCCGAATGTCTTCCGCCATAGGTGTGCCACCAGGTTCACGGGTGACGATACATTGAATACCATAGGCTTCTATTTTTTGTTTAATGTAGTCGATACTCGTAGACTTACCAGCACCCTCGCCACCTTCAATCGATATAAATGATGAAGCCATGAGACATCCCTTATTTTTTTAACTGGTATTTACGCACATTGGCCTGGTGCTGGGGATAGGTGTCTGCAAATGCATGACTACCATCGCCTCTGGCAACAAAAAACAGACTCGAACCCTCAGCCGGATGTAGGGCTGCGTCAATGGCAGCGCGGCCTGGCAATGCGATAGGTGTAGGTGGTAGGCCACGATGAACATAGGTATTGTAAGGCGTGTCTGTGGTTAAATCAGAGCGCCGAATATTACCTTTAAAGGCTGCTCCCATGCCGTAAATGACTGTGGGATCGGTCTGTAGTTTCATACCTTTTTGTAAACGTCTCACAAACACGCCAGCAATGGTTGCCCGTTCACTGGCTAGACCCGTTTCTTTCTCAATAATAGAAGCCATAATCAGAGCGTCATAGGGGCTATCGTAGGGCAAATCATCGGCCCGCTCAGCCCAAGCAGATTGTAACACCTGTAATTGCTTTAAGTGAGCTTGCTCTATAATGTCTAGGGGCACATTATGCCGTGCAAAACGATAAGTTGATGGAAATAATAAACCCTCTGGATGCTGCCAGCGGCTGCGCATGCTGGAAAGCCATGCACTGGCCTCAGGAATGGGCTTGCCTTGCATAGCATGGTGCTGACCCAAAAGGCTAACAAAATCCTCATAACGCAGCCCCTCAGGCACCGTAATTTGGTACTCCAACACTTTGCCAGCCACCAATTGTGCCAGCACCTCTGTACTATTAAGAGAACCACTAAACTGATATTCACCCGCCTTTATGCGACGATCTAACTGGCGCCATTTGGCATAGTATTTAAAACTATCAGCATGGGCAATCACCCCCACTTTGTATAGTTTGTTACTAATACTACCCAATCCAGAACCCTCAGAAATAGTCACTAAGGTAGGCTCTGAAAGTGGTATTGGTTCATACAGCCATACCTGTACTTGCCGTATTGCACCATAGGCTAATAAAAAAGTAATAAAAACCACCACCATGAGGGCCCAAAACCATAGCTTCTTTAACATAAGTCACCCACAGCTAATTGTTTAGATAGACATAACTCAAGGGCATGCTGAAGTCGAAGAATAAGTGGAGAAATGGGCCAGCGAGTGGCGGTGATAGTCGGCTTGGATGTTGCACTAGCTTGGGGGCTGAAAGGCAGCAAGGCCACCATCGGCCAAATGCCATTAATACTGTTGGTAAAAAAGGCTGCATCTGCATTAAGCAGAGCCTCTAAACTGACTTGGCGCTCAATTAAAACAATGCCACACTGCTGGGCTATGGTTCTTACTATCTGGGCCATAGTGCCATTAATACCACACTGATCGAGTTGCGGTGTAATCAGCTGGCCATCCATTTGTATAAATATATTGCTCATAACTCCAGAAATCACATGGCCTTCTTGATTAAGCATGATACCTTCGTGAATGTTGGCATCGGTCCATTCATTGCGCGCTAGAACTTGATCTAAACGATTTAGGTGTTTAAGGCCGGCTAGGGCCACATTAGTGGACCATCGATGTTGACACATTTGCACACACACGCCGTCTTTCGACAAATGGCTTCGACCCTGAGGCCAGGGCAACATAGACACAATACGTGTGGGACATGGAGAACTTGGGGCCGCATAACCACGCCCACCATTACCCCGAGTGACGATAACTTTGATCACGCCTTGAGGGTGGCCATAGTGTGTATACGCGGCCTTAATATCGTCAACAATGGCTTTGACTAGATGGCCAGCACTGGCTTCATCAGCCACCAAACCTAATGTCACTAACCCTGTAATTAGACGTTGCCGATGACCTTGCCACAACTGTACCTGGCCTTGGTCTAAAGCCATGGTTTCAAATACCCCATCACCATAGGCCAAGCCACGATCTCGAACATCTAGCGTAGATGACACATGGCCATTAACTAAGGTTGTAGCATCCATAGCGCCAGCCTCATTAATCGGTTAAATGCGAGAGAAGATCAAAGTGCCGTTGGTACCACCAAAGCCAAATGAGTTGGACATGGCTGAGGTTATGCGGGCTTCTTGTGGTTGGTGCGCCACGTAATTAAGATCACACCCTGGTGAAGGCGTATCTAAGTTAATAGTGGGTGGCGCTATTTGGTCACGGATAGCCAGCACAGAGAAAATAGCTTCAACAGCACCCGCAGCGCCTAGTAAGTGTCCAATCATTGATTTAGTGGAGCTCATCCGCACATTTTCGGCCGCCGACCCTAACACCAACTTAGCTGCATTAGATTCGGCTACATCGCCAGCTGGCGTTGAAGTACCATGAGCATTGATGTATTGAATATCATCACCGTTCAAGCCTGCATCCTTCATAGCATTGCGCATTGATGCAGCAGCACCGCGGCCATCTTCGGGTGGCGAAGTCATATGGAAGGCATCACCACTCATGCCAAAGCCTGTGAGCTCAGCATAAATTCTAGCACCACGTGCCTTAGCGATTTCGTATTCTTCTAACACCATGACGCCAGCACCATCGCCTAATACAAAACCATCACGGTCTGCATCCCAAGGACGACTGGCGGCTACAGGATCGTCATTGCGGGTAGATAGTGCGCGCGCCGCACCAAAACCACCTAAGCCAAGGGGCGTGGTGGCCATCTCAGCTCCCCCACACACCATCACATCAGCGTCACCATAAGCAATCATACGCGCAGAAGCGCCAATGTTATGAGTTCCTGTGGTGCATGCTGTAGTAATGGCAATATTAGGACCACGCAAGCCATACATGATCGACAGATTGCCAGAAATCATGTTGATAATACTACCTGGCACAAAAAACGGAGAGATACGACGAGGTCCACTCTTATTAAGCGCGTCATGACACTTTTCAATCAGGGGTAAGCCGCCAATGCCGGAGCCAATAGCAACACCAATACGGTCCGCATTTTGGTCGGTAACTTCTAGATTAGCATCTTTAATGGCTTGAATACCTGCAGCCATACCATATTGAATAAACAAATCCATTTTCTTGCCTTCTTTGGGCGGCAAGTAATTGCTTAAGTCAAAGTCTTTTACGCTGGCAGAAAAGTGCGTTCCAAAACCTTCAGTATCAAAATGAGTAATATTGGCCACACCACTTTTTGCAGCGATTAGGTTGTTCCAAGTTTCGTCCATGGTGTTACCAACTGGGGTCAACATGCCCATGCCAGTAACTACAACTCGCTTACGACTCATTTGAATCTCCTTTCAATGATAACCCACGCCCATTGCGCAAGTGATGCTTGTATTATGCCACTTTTGCACCATCAAACAGTTGTTTAAAAGCTATAGATACAGAAAAGCCGCACTTTAGTAGTGCGGCTTTTCTGACTTCAATTCGAAGTGCAAAAACTAAGCTAGCTTATTGGTTAGCATTAACGTAGTCGATTGCAGCTTGAACAGTGGTGATTTTCTCAGCTTCTTCATCTGGAATTTCTGTTTCGAATTCTTCTTCCAAAGCCATTACTAGCTCTACGGTGTCCAAAGAATCTGCGCCAAGGTCGTCGACGAAAGAAGCGGTGTTAGTCACTTCATCTGCTTTAACGCCTAGTTGTTCAGCAACAATTTTTTTAACGCGATCTACAATACTCATAGTTTTTCCTAATAGGTTCTTATACGCCGTCAACATCTTCATTAGTCAACGAATGTGCTAGAAAACGGTGGGCGGAGAATTCCGCTACATAGCTCCATTTTCTACTCAGTATAGAGTGGAGCTATTATCTACAAATTAGCCAAAAAAGCAACCTAAAAATGCTAATTATCTGGTCATCAAAGAGACAAAATAACCCTAACAGCAACTAAAGGCAACAGCTTTAGCTCATATACATACCGCCATTGACATGAATCGTTTCACCCGTGATATAAGCGCCAGCGTCACTGGCCAAAAATCCAACCAGTTGGGCAACATCTTCAGGTGTGCCCAAGCGCTGTAATGGAATTTGTGTGCGTAAGGTATCTTTTTGTTCATCACCTAACGCATCCGTCATATCCGTGGCAATAAAACCAGGGGCGATGGAGTTAACTGTAATATTACGCGACGCGACTTCGCGCGCCATGGCTCGACTAAAGCCTTCAACCCCAGCTTTAGAGGCTGCGTAGTTGGCCTGCCCCATATTGCCCATCGAACCTACCACTGAACTAATGTTAATCACCCGACCCCAGCGGGCTTTGGTCATACCGCGCAAACAACCTTTAGCCATGTGGAAGATAGAGTTCATGTTGGTATTAACCACATCATTCCATTCATCGTTTTTCATACGCATCAATAAATTATCGCGGGTAATACCAGCGTTATTAACTAAAATAGTAGGTGCACCGTAAGCTTCAACGACGGCCTTGAGAGTCATTGCCACTGAATCGGAGTCAGACACGTTAAGCACCATGCCCGTGCCCGCATTGCCAACTGCTGTTAGTGCTGCAGTGATCGTTTCAGCACCTGCTTCAGAAGTTGCAGTGCCAATAACGATTGCCCCTTGGGAAGCGAGTTGTAGTGCGATGGCTTTACCAATGCCACGAGTGGCTCCTGTAACCAAGGCTATCTTACCGTCAATTGCCAACATAATTTAATCCGTCTTAGTGTTCTAGAGTGGCGGCGAGTATCGCAGCATTATTAATGGACGCAGTGCGTAGCGTCTTTTCAATACGTTTGGTCAAACCATTCAAAACTTTACCAGGGCCGCATTCTACCACAAGGTCAACACCACTCGCTGCAATAGACGCTACGCACTGAGTCCACAATACTGGCTGATGTAATTGAGCCACTAGATTGTCCACAATAGCTTCTGCTGACATCGCAACTTGGGCATCTACATTCTGTACCACAGGTATGGTGGGCATCTTGACCTCCATACCTGTCAGCATGGCCCGCAACTGTTCGGCTGCTGGCAGCATGAGCACACAATGGGATGGCACACTCACTGGCAGAGGCATTGCCGCTCTTGCACCGGCTACTTTACAAGCAACCATAGCCCGTTCTACGGCTGCCTTAGCACCAGCAATAACCACCTGCCCTGGTGAATTGTAATTAGCAGGCGCAACCACTTGTCCTTGAGCACTGGCTTCACACACAGACGCCACTATGGCATCATCCATACCAATAATGGCCGCCATAGCGCCCTCGCCCGACGGTACCGCAGCTTGCATAAACTGGCCCCTGGCTTGCACCAGTTGCACAGCATCAGCAAAGTCTAGAGCTCCAGCACAAACCAGTGCCGAATACTCGCCTAAGCTATGACCCGCTAGTATGCGCGGCGTTGCCCCGCCTTGCTGTAACCACAAACGCCACAAGGCAACACTGGCCGCAAGCAAAGCAGGCTGAGTAATGTGGGTTTGGTTTAGCTGCCCCTGCGCATCGTTTTGAACCAATTGCCACAAGTCATAACCTAGCACCTCACTGGCTTGGGCAAATGTCTCAATGACAATTGGATGTTGAGCCCCTAACTCGGCTAGCATGCCAATACTCTGGGAGCCTTGACCAGGGAATACAAATGCAACATTAGCACTCATTACGCTTCCTTTTTTATAATTTTAAATAGGTTAAATGTGTTCAACCCTAACCGTCGTCCTGCAGGCTTTCTGCCACCTGCATTTCAACATAATCTTGGGTTGCTTCAATGGCATATTGCAAGGCCGTAGCATTAGCGTAACTATGCGATTTAACCACCAAGCCCTGCAAACCTAATAAAAACGCACCATTTAAACGATCTGGATCAAATTGGATCTGCCAAGCTTGCATAATTTTCTCTGTCTGAGCCAGCGTTAAATCACTAGTGGTTAAGTTTTCCATCAAACTATGAGCCAACATGTTGCTCACTCCCTCACCTGATTTAATTAAAACATTGCCTGCATAGCCATCACAAACAACGATACTAGCTTCACCTTCAAACACTTCTTGCGGTTCTATATAACCCAAATAGTTAAGCTTAGAGTCGGCTTTTAGTAAGGCATCGGCCGCCTGTACTTGAGCTTGCCCAGTGCCCGACTCAGTAGCAATATTGAGTAACATTAAACTCACATTAGGGTTTTGTTGCAACCTTGCTTCTAAAGCCTGGCCTAACTGACCAAACTGATAAAGCTGCTGCCCAGTAGACGCAAGATTAGCGCCCATGTCCAGTACTAAGCACATGCCTTTGCGAGTAGGAATGTGGCTGGCAAAGGCTGGCCTTTCATAGCCTGGTAACATTTTTATGAGGTGCCGACTAAGGGCCATTAACGCCCCCGAACTGCCACAACTAATACAGGCATTCGCCTTACCTTCAGCTACTAGAGCTAACGCAAGGTACATCGAAGAGTTTTGTTTTTGTCGCAATATCACCATTAAATCATCTGTTTTTTCAACGACTTGAGGTGCATCAATGAAGTGTAATCGCTGCAGTAACGGGGCTTGCTTATGGCTCACGTTAGCCAATAATGGTGCAAGTACCACCTGCGGTCCAACCCAAAAAAGGGTTAAGAGGGGATGGCGCTCGAGGCAAGCTAGTGCCGCCTCGAGGCTAGTGCTGGGACCTAGGTCCCCACCCATAGCATCGAGCGCTAGGGTGTAGTGTGCCGACAAATTACTCGGCGTCTTGGTTAACTACCTGACGGCCTTTGTAAAAGCCATCGGCAGTTACATGGTGACGACGGTGAGTTTCACCCGTAGTAGAATCTACAGACAAAGTAGCGACTTCCAACGCATCATGTGAACGACGCTGTCCACGCCTGGAACGGGTTACTTTACTCTTTTGTACAGCCATGACTAAAAACTCCTAATTGGTAAACTAATCTTTTTGCAGTAAAGCCTGCAATCCCTCAAAAGGATTAGGCTTTTCCTGCACGGTTTCTTTGTCGCCGTATTCAGTTGCTACTTGGCAATCTGAATGATAGGCCACAATGGGTATATTCAAAATCATTTCGTGGTCGATCAACTCACGCATATCAAGCTTCTTATCTTCCAATAACCAAGGGTCATATTCAGCGGGAAGTTTTTCAGCTTGCTCTTCGTTGAGCACTATCGCTACGTTCATGTCACCTATTATATCAATGCCAATGGCATCTAGACAACGCTGACAACTAATTTGTACGTTTTTTATTGCAGCATTGCCCCTAATAACTGGCCGATGGGCGTTATCACGGGAAAAATGCAGCTCCACGCTCACTCGACCTTGGTCAGATTGCAGGTAGCTACAAAAACCAGTTAACGTTGATAACTCAACGTTGCCAGTGATGGTTTGCTGACCATCGCATAACTTACGCGGGTCTAAAAAACGAGGTAATTCTGTGTCAAACATGGCGCGATATGATATGCATGTAACTTCCTTATGTCAAAGAAAAACGCCATTAAAAGTAAAAAATATGTAGTTTATTGATGACTTGGGGCAACACTAGCACCATATTAGACTTAACAGGGCCTTAGTGTATCATTAAGCTTTGATTTAAGCCCCAAGTGATGGCGGTTTTTGTTTGCGCACCTAACTGCTCCATTACTTCCTCTATTGGCGATTGCTCAGGCGAGTACCACAACACATTAACGACCCCAATTTGATCTCTGGCAACGCTATGCAGACTGCCCAATCCATCGATCAAACCTAACTCAAGGGCTCGCTGCCCATGCCAAACAGCGCCAGAATATAAGTTTTCATCATGCACCAATCGCTCTCCCCTGCCCACCTCTACCTGAGCAATAAATTGCTGATGTATACTATCAAGCAAGCCTTGAAACATGGCTTTTTGATTGGCTTTTTCTGGTGAAAACGGGTCCAGAAAGTCTTTATTGCCGCCTGCCGTGTAGGTGCGACGCTCAACCCCTAACTTAGCAATTAATTGGTCAAAGCCAAAACCACTGCCAATGACGCCAATTGAACCCACCGTACTGGCTTTATCAGCATAAATATAATCTGCCACCGCCGCAATGTAATAGGCCCCTGAGGCGCCAACATCACCAATCACTGCATAAAGCGGCTTGCTTGGATGTGCTTGTTTGAGCAGTAGCAACTCGTCAAACAAAATACCAGCTTGCACAGGGCTACCTCCTGGGCTATTAATATTTAGCAACACAGCCTTGGCATTTGGTGCTGCGAAGGCCTCCGCCAAGGTGGGCAGTAAACGCTCTGCGCTGGCCTCTGAACCGGCCATGATAGGCCCTGATATATTCACCACAGCTACATGTTCTTGCGATGCTGAAGCGATTTCGGCATCATCTCCAGAGATGACGATGGCTAACACGCTAAACAAAAACAAAAAGGTGAGGCTTTTAAAAAAAATACCCCATCGCCTTGACCGTCGTTGTTCCACCTGAATGCTTGTAACTAATTGGCCAATGACTTGCCATTCTGGTTTATTTGATTCTTCGCTCATGGATCCAACCTGTGGAATGTATTAGTGAGGTATATCGTTTATGGGCCCAAATGTTTGTTTTAAAAGTCCTCACGCTAGTATTTTCTCTGCTATGCTAGGTTCTTAACCACGCGCCACAAGACATCCACCGCGCGCTCACAGGGAAGGAACCACATGCAGACCATAGACGCCCTCATTTCACCTCAAGGAAGCCTAGACATCCTCACCCTAGAGGAAATTAGCCAGCTACACAAATCGGCCTCTACAGGCTTACACGAACTATTTAGGCAATGTTGCCTTGCCATCCTTAACTGTGGCAGCGAAGAAGATGATATTGAGGCCCTACTTGAGCGTAACGCACAGTTTGACGTTGAAGTAGTCCCCCAAACTCGGGGCGTATTATTGCAACTCAATAACGCTCCCATTAGCGCCTTTGTCGATGGCGAAATTATTCTTGGCATTAAAGAAAACCTCTACTCAGTGTTGCGAGACATTATCTACCTCAGTAATGACTTGCTGTACAAGGACGAGCCCCGCACTGGCCCTGAGCTCACCGCCTTAGTGTTTCAAATACTACGCCATGCACAAGCCCTAGCCCCTCGGCGTAAGCCCAGCATTGTGGTGTGCTGGGGTGGACACTCAATTAACACTATTGAGTACGATTACACCAAAAAAGTGGGCTATGAGTTAGGTTTAAGGGGCTATGACATTTGCACTGGCTGCGGCCCAGGGGCCATGAAGGGCCCTATGAAAGGCGCCCATATTGCCAATGCCAAACAACGGCGCCACGATTATCGCTACATCGGTCTAACCGAACCTGGCATTATTGCTGCCGAATCGCCCAACCCCATGGTGAACGAATTAATCATCATGCCTGACATTGAAAAACGCCTTGAGGCGTTTGTGCGGCTGGGTCATGCCTTTATTGTGTTTCCAGGAGGGGTAGGCACTGCAGAAGAAATTATGTATTTATTAGGCATTTTATTACACCCCAAAAATGATGCGCTCAAGGTACCGTTAATTTTTACTGGCCCTACCAGCGCAAAAGCCTACTTTGAACAGATTGATGCTTTTATTGGCGCCACTCTAGGGGCAAAAGCCCAAGCCAAATATGAGATTATTATCGATAATCCAAGTGCCGTGGCGATTGCCATCAAAGCATACATGCAAGAGGTGGTAGAACACCGGCAAAAGGCAGGTGACGCCTATCATTACAATTGGCAGTTGCACATTGAGGAAGATTTCCAGCATCCGTTTATTCCCAATCACACTAACATGGCCAATTTGAAACTAGAGTCAAACCTGCCTACAGCTACCCTAGCGAGTAATTTACGTAAAGCCATGAGTGGTATTGTAGCGGGTAATGTGAAGACTTTTGGGCTGGAACAAATTCGCCTGCATGGGCCTTACCAACTCAAGGCAGAGGCCGAGATGCTCGATAAACTGGACGTATTATTAAAAAGCTTTGTGGCGCAGGATCGCATGAAACTTCCTGGTAGCAAAAATTATCAGCCGTGCTACCAAGTAAGTTAACGCCTAAACCAAGCTGGCAACATGAGGGCTAGTCTTTTATTAGCTAAGTGCCTGAACAAGTGCCTGAATAAGCGCCTAAATAAGCGCCTAAATAAGCTCTTAAGCAATAACCTGAGCGTTTAATAAGGCGGTATACTCTGGCTCTTCCATGGCTAGCCAATCTCGCAATACCGCTTGGGTATGCTGGCCTAACATGGGTGGCGCTTGAGTGTATTGCAAAGGTGTGGCTGACAACTTTATGGGGTTAGCCACACTTGATACGGTGCCCAATTGTTCGTGGTTTAAAGCAATTTGCATTTCTCGGGCTTGAACTTGAGGGTTATCAAACACTTGATCAAGGGTACAAATAGGCCCACATGGCACTCCCACGGTATTGAGCTGAGATAACCACCAAACGGTTGCATGCTGCTTTAATAACTGCATCACTATGGGCACCAATACACTCCGATTAGCCACCCGCAAGGCATTAGTTTGGTATTGGGGGTCACTAGCCAGCTCCTGCGCTCCAGCTACTTGGCAAAATCGTTCAAATTGAGCGTCATTACCCACTGCCAAAATAAGGTGACCATCCGCCGTAGCAAAGGCTTGATAAGGCACAATATTTGGGTGAGCGTTGCCAAGGCGTTTAGGGTTATGTCCCGTGGCTAAGTAATTCATCGCCTGATTAGCCAAACTCGCCACTTGCACATCCAGTAAGGCTAAGTCGATATGTTGCCCCTGCCCTGTACGCAATTGATAAATCAAAGCGCCCTGTATGGCATTTGAGGCATATAAACCGGTCATGATATCAGCCAGTGCTACCCCCACCTTCATGGGCTCACCGTCTTCGCTGCCCGTGACACTCATCAAGCCCCCCATGGCCTGAATCATGAAGTCATAACCAGCGCGGTCTTTATAGGGCCCCGTTTGGCCAAAGCCTGTAATTGAGCAATATACCAAACGTGGATTGAGGGCAGTTAAACGCTCAAAATCTAGCCCATACTTAGCCAGGCTGCCCACTTTGAAATTCTCAATTAACACATCGGCTTGGGTGGCCAGTCGTTTAATTAAATTCTGGCCTTCAACTGTGGCTATATCCACACACAAAGAGCGTTTGCCTCTGTTAGCCGCTTGAAAATAGGCTGCCTCAGAGGCATCAGCAGCTTCAAAGCCTGCAGCAGCAGGCATGTAAGGTGGCCCCCAAGCACGGGTATCGTCACCCATGCCAGGGCGCTCCACCTTAATCACATCGGCGCCCAAATCTGCCAACATTTGCCCAGCCCACGGGCCTGCCAACACACGGCTCATATCCAGCACTTTAATGCCTTGCAAAGGGGTTGTTATGGTCATGGTAAGTGGCCTAGTAAAAGGCTTGAATGCCCGTTTGGGCGCGGCCTAATATCAAGGCATGAATATCATGCGTGCCCTCATAAGTGTTTACCGCCTCTAGGTTCATGACATGACGTATGACGCCATATTCATCACTCACCCCGTTACCCCCATGCATGTCACGGGATTGGCGCGCCACATCTAAGGACTTACCGCAGTTATTACGTTTCATTAAGGAAATGAGTTCAACAGGGCAGTTGCCATCATCCATTAAACGACCCATTTGCAAACAACCCTGTAAACCAATGGAGATCTCGGTTTGCATATCAGCCAGTTTCTTCTGCACCAGCTGAGTAGCTGCTAAAGGTCGACCAAATTGACTGCGATCTAAGGTGTATTGACGCGCCGCATGCCAACAAAACTCAGCCGCCCCAAGAGCACCCCAAGCAATGCCATAACGGGCCTTATTCAAGCAACCAAAGGGCCCTGCGAGGCCTTTAATGGTAGGAAATAAATTAGCTTCTGGCACAAACACTTGATCCATCACAATTTCGCCTGTCACCGAGGCACGCAAGGAAAACTTGCCTTCAATTTTAGGTGTGGTTAAACCGTCCATGCCACGCTCTAGCACAAAGCCACGAATCACATCGTCTAACTTAGCCCACACCACCATCACATCGGCGATGGGCGAGTTAGTAATCCACATTTTTGCCCCCGTCAAGCGGTAACCGCCATCAACAGCTTCGGCACGGGTGCTCATACTGGCTGGATCGGAGCCAGAATCGGGTTCAGTTAAACCAAAACATCCCACCCACTCACCACTGGCAAGCTTAGGGAGGTACTTCATGCGCTGCTCTTCCGTGCCATAGGCATGGATAGGATGCATTACTAAAGACGACTGTACGCTCATGGCTGAGCGATAACCGCTGTCAACCCGCTCCACTTCACGGGCTACTAAGCCGTAACTCACGTAATTAATGCCAGCACAGCCATATTTTTCTGGGATGGTAGCACCTAATAAACCCAAATCTCCAAATTCGTTCATGATCTCACGATCAAAAATCTCTTCGCGGTTGGCCTTTAATACTCGACGCGCCAAACCATCTTGACAATAATCTCGGGCTGCATCACGAATCATGCGCTCTTCAGAGGTGAGTTGCTGATCTAAAAAGAAAGGGTCCTGCCAAGAAAATTCAGTACGCGTTGCCATGATTACATCTCAATAAAAAATATCGGCTAGCCCATCTGCCGAATGATAGGTAAATATATCGCCATTAACCAAAAATGTCGACATTTTTAATTAAAAATAAATAAACCCAATAATACGGGTCGTTTGTGGGTAGTTTAACAAACCCTAGCTGAGCGAATTAATGGCGATCAAAATACCAAAAAAATATAACCCGCTCTGGCATATAGGGATCGAAGTTTAAAGCGGTCCGAGGTCAAAGGCAGTCTTAGTTTAATGGGGACCTAAATTGCAAAGACTCACATTATTTTATGCAGGCATGAGACTAGGGTGCCCAGTGTTCATTAAGGACACCACTAAAAGTTAAGCTAAAAAAAGCCCAGACAAGCTGGGCATAAAGGGATTACTTAAAAAGTATAGACTATTAATTTTATTAGACGCTACTTATTAACCAATTTCTTAACCAATTTGTTAATTTTGTTAATACTGTTTAATTGATTCACCCCATGCATTAAAACTTTTGTGACAACTAATTATTAAAACCGCAGTCCACCATCAAGTTCGACCAAACGGCCATTCATATAATCGTTTTCAATAATAAAAATAGCCACATCTGCCAGTTCGTTGCGAGCCCCTAACCGGCCTAAGGGAATCACCTTTTTGATCCGCTCAAGGGCTTCAGGTTTCATTGCTTCGGTCATGTCAGTGGCCATGACCCCTGGGGCAATGCCTGCAACACGAATACCAAAGCGTTTAAGCTCTCCTGCCCAGGTGGTAACTAAAGCAGCAACCCCAGCTTTACTAGCAGCGTAGTTACTTTGGCCCATATTGCCAGCCTTAGCGATGCTCGATATATTAATTATTACCCCACCGTTATCCGCCTTTGCCATTGCTGCTGCGCCTTCTCGACCGCATAAAAAAGTGCCCGTCAGGTTAACGTCAATCACCGATTGCCATTGGCTTAAACTCATTTTTTCTTGTAACTCACCTTGTTTAAATTTAATCAACATGGCGTCACGCAGAAGACCTGCATTATTGATGAGGCCATCTAAACGCCCAAAATCTGTGAGCACCTGATCAAATACTGCTTCTACCTCAGTTTCTTGAGTAATGTTGCAGGCATAACCTTTAGCGTTACTGCCACACATAGTGGCTGCTGCCTCAACTTTTGAGTGGTCCACATCCACCAAAGCACACAAGCCACCTTTATCTGCAATGGCATGGCTTATGGCTAAACCTAAGCCACGGGCAGCGCCAGTAATAACGAATACCTTACCTTCAATATTCATTCATTTAGGCCTGTTTATTAGCGTAATGTTGATAGATACTCGAAAAATCTAGCCCGCCAAAGCCAGCTTCACCGTGTGCTTTAAACAGCTTAGATGCCTGTTGGCCCATGGGCACTGAGGAGTCAGAAGCTTGGGCTGCGGCTAAGGCCAAGGCCAAATCTTTGTTCATTAAATCCACCATGAAACCGCCCTGGTAGTCATTACTGGCGGGAGTACCTGCCATCAC
This sequence comes from uncultured Pseudomonadales bacterium, assembly GCA_963925635.1. Classification (GTDB taxonomy): domain Bacteria; phylum Pseudomonadota; class Gammaproteobacteria; order Pseudomonadales; family Balneatricaceae; genus Njordibacter. Next base: position 27,856 of record CAWUTT010000026.1, read on the forward strand.
GCCAGGTACTGGATTATAGATTTCTAAAGCCCAGTTTCGACCCGAGCTTTTAACCATGATGTCTGATAACACATCGGCATCTAAGCCGTTTTCTACACCCATACGCAAGGCTTCAGCAGTGCCTGCCATGAGCACACTTAAAAGCATGTTATTGCACATTTTTGCCACTTGCCCAGCCCCTGTGGCACCCGCATGAAAAATGTTGGCTCCCATCGCAGTGAGTATGGGCTGCGCCTGCTCAAAGGCAGATGTTTCTCCACCCACAATAAAACTTAGGGTGCCCGCTTTAGCCCCAGCAGTGCCACCTGAAACGGGAGCATCCACAAAAGCGATACCTAACTCATGGGCTGCAACGCCCACCCGCCGTGATGTTTGTGCATCAATGGTACTGGAATCAATAACTAAGGCAGTCTTAGTTATTAGGTTTAAAAGTCCACCTTGAGCTTCTTCATCGCCAAGATAAAGACTCGCCACATGCTGTCCCGCAGGTAGCATGCTAATCACAACTTCGGCTCCAATCACCGCTGCAGAAGCCGAACTAACCGCCACTCCACCCACTTTAGCAAAGTCATCTAATGCTGCCTGCACTAAATCAAAGGCCCGCACCGAGTGCCCTGCCTTGACTAGATTGGCCGCCATTGGGCCACCCATGTTACCGAGTCCTATAAATGCTATCTGTGCCATATGCCTTGTCCTATTATTTAATCAATGTAATACCTAAGTCATCACGAAAAATGGGCTGGAGCCACATTATCAGTGTTAAAAAACTGATCAATCCATGTGTTCGGTATTTCTTCAACAGTGTGATAACGCCAATTAGGTGTGCGATCTTTATCAATTAATAGCGCCCTAACGCCCTCTTTAAATTCACCCAAGCGAGTGGCGTTAACGCCCATAACATATTCTTGTAATAAGGCATCAGCGACGTTAGTGAAGCCTGAGTTAAAGGCCCGGTAGAATAGATGAAGGCTGGTAGGTGAACCATGTTCCATAGTCGCTATGGCTTTATCTAACCATTTATCCTGGCCTTTTAATAACACCAAACTGGCAACAATACTGGCTAGGTTAGGTTGATTCAGCGCCGCCCTAATGCTGAGCTGGTGAGTTGTTACGTTGGATGCTTGAGCACTGTTGAGCGCCTGAGCTTCCAACCCCTGCATGAGCACTTTTGCGGCTATTAACGTGTCTGTATGTGATTGACGAGGCACTTTTGTTAGCCACTGTAAAAGCTTTGAGTAGTCGTCGTCGTCTAATAAAGCGTCCAATAAGCCCAATTGGCGGGCGTCAGTACCATTTAACATGGCCCCAGTAAGGCCTAAAAATAAGCCCAGACCTTCTGGCACCTGCCGCAAAAAGTAGCTGGCCCCTACGTCAGGAAATAAACCGATAGTAATCTCTGGCATGGCTAACCGACTAGAATGGGTACCAATTCGAATGGCTGCGCCCTGTAACAGCCCCATACCACCCCCAATAACATAACCACTGCCCCACACCAGCAATGGTGTAGATAGCCGGTGCAGCATTAAATCCAAGGCGTATTCATGATTAAAAAAGGCTTCGCCAATATGTTGATTACCTTGGTTAATCTCATGATACAACTGGCGCACATCGCCTCCAGCGCAAAAGGATTTACTCCCAGAGCCGCGCATCACGATGGCAATCACATTGTCATCGGCTTCCCACACGGGCACATGCTGCAATAACAGATCAACCATGACACCATTGAGGGCATTAAGGGCCTCAGGGGCGTTGAGTGTCACTTCAACCACTTGCTGTCCTGCCAAAGTGGTGTGAGTCTGCACCAATAAGGGCCCCTTCTTTAACACAGTTATCATTATGAATTAGTCCATTGTGGTTGGCGTTTTTCCAAAAAGGCCTGCACGCCTTCTTTTTGATCATTGCTGTTAAACAAATTAACAAACTCATCTCGTTCGTAGGCCATGCCCACGCACATGGGTTGTGTGCGTGCATTTTGAATTAAGCGTTTACAGGCCGCCACACTAGTGGGACTTTGGCGTTCGCAGTTGTGGGCCCACTGCATGGCCAACTCTAAGGCTTGCCCTGGCTCGGCTATGGCTTCCACTAAACCAATGTCTTGGGCTTGTTGGGCTGTGACTTTTTCACCACAGAGGATCATTCGCTTAGCCCAACCCTCTCCCACCAACCAGGCCAGGCTTTGCGTGCCCCCCGCACAGGGTAACAAACCGACCGTAGCTTCGGGCAAAGCCATTTGGGCTTGGCTTTCGGCTATGCGCAAATCACAGGCTAACGCCACTTCTAAACCGCCACCCATGGCGTAGCCATTAATGGCAGCGATGCTAAGCCCCCTAAACTGGCTTAGCACTTCGAAGGCTCGTCCAAAAGCGGTCGCCATGTCTGCCGCTGTTTGTTTGTTGCCATCAGCAAACAGCTTAAGGTCGGCTCCTGCAGAGAAGAACTTGGGCCCCTCGCCAGTAATCACTAAGCTATAAATATTTTTATCAGCATTAAATTCAATAATTAGTTCGGCCAAGGCATCTAAACTGTCACGAGTCCATGTATTAGCCGGCGGATTACTCATGGTAATGACCGCAACATGACCTTCAATGGTGTAGGGTATTGATGTATGCATAGTTTAATCCGTTAATTGATAAGCTGTTATAAAATAGCCTGAGCATCGTCAAGCAACATGCGGCGGGCAATAATAACTCGCATAATGTCATTGGTACCTTCTAAAATCCGATGCACCCGTGAGTCACGGAGGTAGCGCTCCATGGGGTACTCCTTCATATAACCATAACCGCCAAAGCACTGCAGGGCTTCATCACACACTTGATAACCTACATCAGTGGCAAAGCGTTTGGCCATGGCGCAATAAGTCGTTGCATCAGCATCTTTACTGTCGAGCTTAAAAGCTGCCAAACGCACCATTTGACGAGCTGCAACCAGCTCTGTGTTCATGTCTGCCAACTTAAATTGTAGGCCTTGAAAAGCCGCAATAGGCTTACCAAATTGTTGGCGTTGTTTAACGTAAGCTAAGGCCTCATTAAGCGCCTGTTGGGCGGTGCCTAAACCTACGGTGGCAATATTAATGCGACCCCCATCTAAGCCTTGCATGGCCATGGCAAAGCCATCGCCCTCCTGGCCTAACAAGTTGTTGAGTGGCACCCGCACCTGATCAAAGTTAATGGCTCGGGTAGGTTGCGCGTTCCACCCCATTTTATGTTCCTTACGGCCAAAACTAATGCCCGCAGTGGTGGCATCAACCACCAACGCTGAAACCCCTTTGGCACCTGCCTCACCAGTTCTGGCCATCACCACCAAAATATCGGTTTCTCCAGCCCCAGAAATAAATATTTTATTACCCGTAATGACATACTCGGTGCCGGTATTAACCGCCTTAGTGGTTAAAGCGGCCGCATCAGAGCCTGCGTTGGGTTCTGTTAGACAATAGGAGGCGAGTAGCTCTCCACTGGTAAGCTTAGCCCCATAAGTGGCCTTTGCAGCAACGCTTGCATAACTAGACACCATCCAAGTGGCCATATTATGAATAGTGAGCATGGCGGTCGTGGTCGTACACCCCATAGCCAACTGTTCAAAAATAAGTGAAGCATCCAGCCGAGACAAACCTAAACCGCCAATTTCTGGGTCACTGTATAATCCACAAAAACCTAACTCACCGGCTTGCTTTAACGTACTTATGGGAAACATCGCCTCTGCGTCCCAGCGCGCCGCATGAGGAGCTAACTCGTTAACAGAAAACTGTTGCGCTAATGCCACATAAGCTAATTGGTCTTCATTTAAATCAAAGTTCATGTTTATTCCTAGCTAAAGAGCCGCTGTGCGCAGAGCGTGGCAGTGGTTACTAATATGGTTCACTATGGGACCCTACCTAAAGCCGGTTTAAACCAACTCTATGGCAACGGCGGTGGCTTCACCACCACCAATACACAAAGCCGCCACACCGCGTTTAAGGCCTTGGTTCTTTAACGCCGTCATCAAGGTCAAAATAATACGAGATCCCGTAGACCCGATGGGGTGGCCTTGGGCACAAGCGCCGCCATAAACATTGACTTTACTCGCATCCAAGCCCAGTTCTTGAATGGCCAACATGGTCACCATAGCAAAGGCTTCGTTAATCTCAAACAGGTCGACATCTTCAACTTGCCAGTCTATTTTTTTCAACAAACCCTGCACCGCGCCTATGGGTGCCAAAGTGAATTCGCCTGGCTCTCTGGCAAAACTTTGCACCCCAATGAGTCGGGCCACTGGTGTTAAGTGGTGATGGGACACCGCCGCCTCACTAGCAAGCACTAGCGCCGATGCGCCATCCGAAATCGAACTTGCATTAGCCGCGGTGATGGTGCCATCTTTTTTAAAGGCCGCACGTAACTGTGGAATCTTATCAATGCGGGCTTGGCCAGGTTGTTCATCAGTGGTGACCGTTACCGTGCCCTTGCGGGTAGTCATTTCAACGGCTGTAATTTCACTATCTAACAGCCCATCGGTAATGGCGGTATTGGCTTTAAATAATGAGCTGATGGCAAAATCATCCATGGCTTCACGGGTTAAACCAAACTGGTCTGCAGTGGTTTGAGCAAAACTGCCCATTAAGCCACCTTCATAAGCATCTTCCAAACCATCAACAAACATATGGTCTAACATCTGCCCATGCCCCATGCGCATGCCCTGACGCACTTTAGGCAATAAATAGGGAGCATTAGTCATACTTTCCATACCACCACACACCATAATCTCGGCAGAACCTGCCTTGATAGCGTTATAGCCCATAATGGTGGTTTGCATACCAGACCCACACATTTTGTTGACCGTAGTACACGGTGTGCTTTTGGGTAGCCCAGCGCCTAAAGCCGCTTGCCGGGTGGGCCTGACCTTGGCCCGCCGCTAACACGCAACCCATGTACACTTCACTCACCTGTGCTGGCAATACCTTGGCCCGCGTCAAGGCACCCGTAATCGCAACTGAACCCAATTGTGATGCGGTTTGGCTTGCAAGGCTGCCGCCAAGGCCTCCCATAGGCGTTCGGCTGCCAGCAACGATGTAAACATTTTGACTCATTTTAGGGGCTCCAATAAAGCAAAGTTAAGGTAATAAACATTTTGCTTGACCTTTACGTTAACGTCAATCAAAATATCTAGTAAATAAATAACACATAGCCATTATCCATGTCATCGACCACATACACCATTAGCCAATTGTCGCAAGAGTTTGGCATCACCACGCGAAGTATCCGTTTTTACCAGGATCAAGGCCTTTTGTCTCCCGAGCGTGATGGCCAAAAACGCATTTACACGGCCCACGACAGAACCTGGCTAAAACTCATTTTACGTGGTAAACGGTTAGGCCTGACCCTTGCTGAAATTCGCCAACTTCTAGACTTGTACGATTCATCTGCCAGCAATAATGATCAACAATTATTGGTCTTCATTGACAAAATACAAGTTAGAAAAGCCGCCTTAAAGCAACAAATGCTCGATATTAGCGCCTTGCAAGAAGAACTTGATGAGGCCGAACAGCGCTGTAAAAAAGCCCTTTCTAGCCATCATTCCTTGGAATCTCAGCCATGAACAGCACCTACACCAGCCTCAACTTTGACTTAGGCGAGACCAATGACCTGTTAAGGCAGCAAATCAATCAATTTGCAGCCGCAGAAATCGCACCCTTGGCACAAGCCACAGACCTTAATAATGAATTCCCTAGCCCGTTGTGGAAAAAATGGGCGTCATGGGTTTGTTGGGCATTACTTGTGATGAACAGTATGGGGGTGCGGGTATGGGCTATCTATCCCATAGTATCGCAATGGAAGAAATTAGCCGCGCTTCAGCATCGATTGGTCTAAGTTATGGGGCACACTCTAATCTTTGCGTTAATCAGATTCATCGACACGGTACCGACCTGCAAAAACACCAGTATCTGCCTAAACTCATTAGTGGTGATCACGTTGGCGCGTTAGCTATGAGTGAAGCGGGCTCGGGTTCAGATGTAGTAAGCATGCAGCTTAAAGCCGAGTTAAAAGGTGATCACTACCTACTTAACGGTAATAAAATGTGGATCACCAATGGCCCAGATGCCAATACCTATGTGATCTACGCAAAAACCGACACTAAGGCCGCAGCCAAAGGTATCACAGCCTTTATTGTTGAACGAGATTACCCTGGATTTAGCCGCTCTAAAAAGCTCGACAAGTTGGGTATGCGAGGGTCCAACACCTGCGAACTGGTGTTTATTGATTGCCC
>CAWUTT010000027.1:0-7625 GCA_963925635.1 uncultured Pseudomonadales bacterium
TGGTGGTTTACGCGTAGAGCTGCAAACACCGCCTCAATTGATTAAGTTTTTGCGCCAGTCTGGGGTGCGAAAAAAAACCCTAGGATCTTTGTGGAATGGTGTATTTGCTTTGGCACACGCAGGCATTATGGATGGTAAAGCGTGTGTAGTGCATCGGGAAAATAAAGCCAGCTTCAGGGAAAGCTTTGCTGACATAGACCTAAAAGATAAAGCTTACATTATTGATCGTCAGTGTTTTAGTTGTGCGGGCGGTAATAGTGCTTTGGATATGATGTTAGAACTCATGTTACAAGCAAGGGGCAAAATCTTTGTGCGTGGAATTTGCGATATTCTTACCTGTGATCGGATTAATGACCGAGGTGAACCGGCATTCCTCAGTGATCAGGCCGATGCCCAACTGCCACAAAATCTTAAAGACATTATTGGCTTAATGGAAAACAACATGGAAGAGATGTTGTCAGCCGAAGAAATTGCGTCTTTAGTGGGCATTACGCGGCGGCAAATTGAGCGCCAGTTTCAGCGCTATTTGGGCAGTACCCCCACGCGTTATTATTTGGAGCTGCGGCTTAAGCGCTGTCACCAATTACTCACCCAAACTCAGTTGAGCATGAGTGATATTTCATTGGCTTGTGGGTTTGTATCCTACCCACATTTTAGCAAATGTTATCGGCAGTACTTCGAAGTGACACCGTCGCATACCCGTCGGCAATCATAGTTTTTACATTTGTCTATTATGGGTAAGTCATCATGCATATTAGAAATTTCAGCGAAAGCGATAGAGCTTATGTGGTTGACCTGTGGGAGCAGTGCGACCTTACACGACCTTGGAACGATCCCCATAAGGATATTGACCGAAAGGTGCTCTTCCAGCCCGAGTTATTTTTTATTGGTACCGTAAAATCTAGTGTGGTAGCTTCAGCCATGGCTGGCTATGATGGTCATCGGGGTTCAGTATTTTACCTCGCAGTACACCCTAAATTTCAGGCCCTAGGCTATGGTCAAAAGTTAATGGGGCACATTGAGCATGTTCTGACTGACATAGGTTGTTGCAAGCTCAATATTGTCGTGCGAACCACTAATGAGGCAGTGTTAGGCTTTTATGATAATCTGACCTATACCACTGATGATGTTGTTAGCTTAGGAAAAAGGCTAATCCCCAACGCATAACCAGTCGCTCAATATTGGCCCTTTGGACTTGCCCACTAAGAGTGAGGCTTTGCCCCATGCAATCTATTACCAATGGGGGTCAAAGGGGTTGAGTGATCAAAGGGTCTAGGCTATCAGAGGGTCTTAGTCATCAAAGGGTCTTAGTGGTCAATAAGTTGCTGGAGGTGATCAATGCCCCAGTCTGTCATTTGAGGCCATGGGTACTGTGCTGAAGTATCAATGTGCACCGTCGCTACCGAAGCTGCTCTGCCAGCTTCTAGGTCAAACAAGTAATCGCCAACCATTACGCTGTCACTCGTTTTGGCACCCCATTGTGCCAACAGTAACTGTATACCGGCAGGGTGGGGTTTGGGTTCGCAAGACGCGCGGTCCAAAATGTCTTGGGGAGTGAAAAAACCATCCAAGTTGCAAATTGCCAATGTTTGCATGGCAGCCGGCATCACATTACGGGTTAATATACCAAGGTTGGCGCCTTTGTCTTGTAGGTGTTGGAGGAGATCGTAGGCGCCTGGCATCGGTTTGGCCAAACTCGCGAAGTAGGATTCCATGGCATTGATTTTTTCCCACATAGGCGCGGCCTGTTCCGGGGGCATGGCTTGTACCGATCCCAAAATGTCTGAGTCTGCAGCTAAGCCTAGCTCGCTTCTCATCATGTCAAAGTCGTGGACGCCTATGGTTAAGGTGCCGTCCATATCAAAGATCCAGTGTTTTTTGGCTAAGATATGTTTATGTTGTTGGTTTAGAGGCAGTTTCATGGGACTAATTTAACAAATTTTGCAGGAAATAGCTTAGTTTTACTTTCCATTGTTTAGCCTTTTGGGGCCATGTGGTAAAATTAGTGCTTCATTTTTGGAGGATAACTAATGGGCGCACAAGTTGCCGTTATCATGGGGTCTAAGAGCGACTGGCCATGCATGCAAGAAGCCACGCAAATTATGGACCGTTTGGGTGTGAGTTATGAAGTGGAAGTGGTTTCTGCTCATCGGACGCCGGATAAGCTCATGGAGTTTTCCTCTCAAGCTGCGGGTCGGGGCATTCAGGTGATTATTGCAGGTGCCGGTGGTGCCGCCCACTTGCCTGGGATGGTGGCCTCTAAAACCCGCTTACCAGTGTTAGGTGTACCCGTGCAAAGTAAGGCTTTAAGTGGTGTTGATAGCCTTTACTCGATTGTGCAAATGCCGCGGGGCGTGGCAGTGGGGAGTATGGCGATTGGCGGCGCAGGGGCCTTTAATGCAGGCTTACTGGCGAGTCAAATACTGGCTAACCATGATGCTGAACTGGCCCAGCGTATTGAAGAATTCCGCTACCAACAAACCCAAGACATATTAGATAATCCAGATCCAAGGGAAGGTTAGTTTAAACGCCATGAAACCAGCAATAAAACGTGTGTGGGTATTGGGGGCTGGCCAGTTAGGTGCCATGCTTAAACATGCCGCGCAACCTTTGGGGGTTGATTTACGCCCAGTCGATATTGAATTGGATGCTGCCCTTCCCCTAACAGATGACGATGTGATTACCGCCGAACGTGAACAGTGGCCATCCACCAAGGCCACAGATCAACTTTCTGCCCACCCTAACTTCGTCAACCAAGAAGTGTTTGGTTTGGTGGCAGATCGGGTAACACAAAAACAATTGCTGGATCGTTTAAACTTAGCCACCGCACCTTGGACATTGGTTGCGGATGAGCACACAGCTGCCAGTCTGCATGCCTTATATGGCGCCCAGGTATTACTTAAACAACGTACGGGTGGTTTTGATGGCCGCGGCCAGCATTGGTTAGTACAAGGTCAAAACAGCGATGGCCTCAACAGTGCCATTCCCCAAGGCTGGCACACTAAAGTCATTGCCGAACAAGCAGTGGCTTTTGATGAGGAAGTGTCTATTGTTGGCGTGCGCAATCGGGCTGGAGAGTGCCACTATTACCCACTGGCCCTCAACCGCCATCAAGATGGTATCCTCACGGTAACTTTAGCGCCTTTAGAGCGCCTGTATGGCCTCCAAAATGAAGCTGAAACCATGCTTGGAAAAGTCATGGATGAGCTTGATTACGTGGGTGTCATGGCTATGGAATTGTTTAGAATAGGTGATCACTTACTTATTAACGAGTTGGCGCCTAGAGTGCATAACAGTGGCCATTGGACTCAATCTGGAGCGAGTATCAGCCAGTTTGAATACCATGTTCGAGCAACAGCAGACTTGCCCCTAGCCCCAGCTGTGATTAAACACAACAGTGTGATGATTAACCTCATAGGTATTGATTACAACTTAGCTTGGCTAGCCTTGCCAGGTGCTGAAGTGTTTTGGTATGGCAAAGAAGTGAGGCCGCTGCGTAAGGTGGGACACATTAACTTCTCCATGGCGGACACAGCGCAGTTGCTTGACTCCTTAAGACTGCTCCAAGCAACTCTAACTGATTGGTACCAACCTGCCTTAGAATGGGCTATCACAGAAATACAAGGTTAGTATTATAGGCTTGCTTAAAAGCACTTGAGGGCGCTGAAGGGTACTTAAAGTTACTTAAACGTACTTAAAGGCACTTAAAGGCACTTAAAGTCACTTGAGGGTAATTTGAGGACTAACAAGGGCGCTATTTTGCGACCGTATGGTTGCTAAAATTCCAGTATAGAGATTTTGCTGATGAATAAACATATTTATAAAACAGACGAGTATGGCATTCGCAATTATAGTCTCTTGGCATTGGGAGCCGCTGGTGTGTGTTTACTTTACAGTGTAATTGGCCTGTTCGCGCTGGCCTTATTGCACTTTGAAGCGGGTGCACCCAATAGCAATATAAATACCTATGTTGATGCCTTTTGGACCTTACAAATGAGTGCCAGTACCATTGGTTTTGGTGATCATTTTCCGGTCACTGTGGGTGGTCGTATGGTGGTAGCAGCCATGTTTTATGTGGGTGTAGGTTTGGTTGGTTTTATTGGAGCCCTGATTGCAGAACGCATGCTGGGCTTTGCTGATACCAATGTGAAAAACCGAGAGCTGCGTCAGCAAAATAGTGATATCTTGGCTCATAATAAAGCGCTCGAATATAAAATTGACCTGCTCATAAACCGGGTTGAGAAACTTGTGGGTCAGCACCATGAGCATGAATAATGGGGTGACTAAGGCGCCAAAATATCTGCCCCATATGCAGCACAAGGATGTTATTTCCATGGGCATGGAGCCCTTGGATAGCCATCGGTGGATAGAACCAGATGCAGATTATCCGCAGTTCTTAGAACATAAATTGTCGTTAAAAGAGTTACAGCAAGAGCATATATTCGAGGCCTTACCCAGTGCCTATGAAGCTCAGGTGGAGCTGGCTTTCGAGTTAAAGCAACATTTACTAAACCAGCATAGTCACTTATATTGTCCCCTTGCAGACGGCTTGAGTTATTTGCCCAATGGCATCGAGCTGGCTGGGGCTAGTACACATCCTTTGTGGCAAGCGTCCTTATGGGTGGCTGATGATCTACTCATCATGCAAAAGCTAGACGGCCACTACTGTCTTACTGCAGCCAGTTTATGCAGCCCAAGTCATTGGCATTTGGCCCAAAAAATAGGCCAGTCTATGGCAAAGATTCATGACCCAGTGCCGACCTTACATCAAAAACTGACGCCTAAAATAGACCGTTTTTTTGATCACCTTATGGTCGGAAAGCCTATTCAACGGTTTAATTGGTCATTGCAAGCCAATACAAATCTGGCACAGTTTCCAGAAGATAAACGCATCTACCCAGCTAATACACCCTTATACTACCGATGTGAACGACAAACCCTCACCCGTTTACCTCAAACCAATGCCATTGCCTTTACGATTAGAGTTTACGTCTCGCCAATGATGAGCCTGACTCAGGTACCTAACGCCCTAACTCAATTAAAATTATCCATCGATGCGATGCCCAAAGCCGTCGCAGGTTATAAAGAAATTATCTATTTTGCGCCTGCGCTACAGAAGTATTTTAGTGACCTGAGCTCATTAAAAGGCTAATACCAAAATAGGCCAATAGGCTCCCTGCTAGCCTATTAATCCATAGGCTTATGGGTGACAGCGGGTTTAATTGAGCGCCAATGTGAGCAAAAAACCAAGCCACAATTAAGCACCAAACTAGGCCGTTAAAACTAAAGATGAAGCCCAAAAATAAAAATGATAGGCGCAGATTAGGCGCATCTGCAGCGATAAACTGGGGTACAAAAGCAATAAAAAATAAGGCTACTTTAGGATTTAAAGCATTGGTTAAAAAACCTTGGTAAAAAATAGTTTTGTGGTGTGAGATGCCCACTAATAAATGCCTATTATTGTTGCTAGTTGGGTTTTTTAGGAGCATGCATAAACCCACATAGACTAAGTATAAGCCGCCCACCAACTTAATAATAATGAAGGCGTTAGAAGATCCAGCCAGCAGGGCAGACAGGCCAAAAGCGGCAGCAAAAACATGCACTAGGCTGCCCGCACTGACCCCCAAGGCTGCCAATACACCGCCCCGCCAGCCGAAATTACTGCTGCGGTTGGCAATAAACACAAAGTCTTGGCCGGGTACTAGATTGAGAGCCACGCCCGCACTAATGAAAATCCAAAGATCCTGGGTTCCGAGCATACACACGCGACCTTAAAATAATGCCAATACTTCAGCAGTGAAATGTTTAAGCCTAACTATGGAATATATAGTATGTGGTAAAAATTTGCCTTCTAAGACTTGCAATCAAGGTTAATTTTAGTCTATATTGCGCTCACTATGACTTGTCGGGGTGCCCAGTTAATTACACATTAACGCTTTGGGTTGAGATCACACATGTGAATCCCGTTGTACCTGATCTGGATAATGCCAGCGTAGGGAACAAGGAAAAGCACCCTCGCAAGCCCGCCTTGCTCTGCTCCCTCCTCCTAATAGTTGTCAATAAATCATTGGCCGTCATAGCAATTAACTAGTTAATTTTTAGGAGTAATTATGTCCAACAATACGGCTTTTTTTGCCGCCGCTTGTCTCAGTTTGTCCCTCGCTACCATACCCGCTATAGCCGATGATGCTGCCAAAAAAGTGCTTACGGTTTATACCTATGATTCTTTCGTGTCGGACTGGGGCATGGGGCCACTGATTAAGCCCACCTTTGAAGAGCAGTGCGCTTGTACATTAAACTTAGTCGGTATGGACGATGCTGTTGCTATGCTGCAAAGGTTAAAACTAGAAGGGGCCTCCACGCAAGCTGATCTGGTGTTAGGCCTAGATTTAAACCTAGTTGACGATGCTAAAAAAAGTGGCCTATTCGCCAGTCATTCGGTGGATACCAGTAATCTATCTATGCCCATTGCGTGGCAAGACGATACCTTTGTGCCATTCGATTATGGCTACTTTGCGTTTGTTTACAACACTGAACTCATGCCCAACCCGCCTAAAAGTTTAGATGAATTGGTCAACGCTGGTCCTGAATTAAAAATCATTATCCAAGACCCTCGTTCTAGCACTCCAGGCTTAGGCTTATTGTTGTGGATGAAGTCTGTTTATGGTGATCAGGCCGATGCTGCTTGGGCCAAACTATCAGATAATATATTGACCACTACCAAAGGCTGGAGTGAAGCGTATTTTAGTTTGTTCTTAGCGGGTGAAGCCCCCATGGTGTTGAGCTATAGCACGTCCCCTGCTTACCATATGGAAGTTGAGGGCACCGAGCAATATCAAGCGGCTGCATTTGAAGAAGGCCATTACCTGCAAGTGGAAGTGGCGGCTAAGTTAAAGGCCTCAAAAAATCCACAGCTTGCCGATCAATTTCTCAATTTTATGGTGAGCGAAGGCTTCCAAAAACACCTACCTTTGAGTAATGTCATGTATCCGGTTAATCCTCCAGCAGAGATGCCAGCCGCCTATAGCAAGCTGATTAAACCGACCAAAGTGTTGCAATTGGATACCGCGCAAATTAATCAAAACCGCAAGCAGTGGGTTAACGATTGGCTAAACGTCATGACCCAGTAGGCGCCGTGTGACCCACGTCATTATTTTAGTTGCATAGGACTGTAACTAGAGAAATAGATGTGGGTGTAGCTTTTTTACTCGATGCGCAGCAAGATTATGACTAGCTTAAGAAAATGTAGGCTAAAACAAATCAACCTAGAGCGGAGTATAGGGAGCTATGCAAACACTTAAGGCGCTTATAAACGGTCGTATATTCACGGGTGAAAAAATTCTCCATCAACATGCTTTGTTGGTGGAAAAGGGCCATATCATCGGCATAGTGCCAGAGCACTTATTGCCAAAGGTGAAGGATTGTTATGACCTCAATGGGGGTTTACTAGCTCCCGGATTTATAGATGTCCAAGTCAATGGAGGAGGAGGGGAATTACTCAACCATCAACCCAGTGCCCAAGCACTGCAAACCATTGCCCAAGCTCACCGTGGATATGGTACTACTGCATTTCTTCCTACATTGATCACAGACACTTGGATACAAATGGTTAACGCCGTGACGGC
>CAWUTT010000028.1:0-8469 GCA_963925635.1 uncultured Pseudomonadales bacterium
CATGATCAATGTCGATTTTGCAGACGTACGCACGGTGATGTCCGAAATGGGTATGGCGATGATGGGTACGGGCGTCGCTAGAGGTGAGGATCGAGCCCGCGAAGCAGCAGAGGCAGCAGTGCGTAGTCCGCTGTTGGAAGATGTTGATTTGCGAGGTGCAAAAGGCATCTTAGTTAATATCACTGCCGGATTAGATATGAATTTGGGTGAATTCTCAGAAGTAGGTAATACTATAGAAGAGTTCGCGTCAGATAACGCCACCGTAGTTATTGGAACTGTAATTGATCCTGAAATGTCTGATGAGCTCAAAGTGACCGTTGTTGCTACAGGTTTAGGCCAAGGTTATGGGCAACAGATTGAACCAACGGTGAAAGCTGTGGTCAATAATACTATGAGACGGCCTACGGTCGATCAAATGGAATTACCAGCAGTTAAAGATACGTCCGTAGGTGATGCTCGGGTGAGTGGTTCGGGCACGGATGCGGCTAGTAGCTCCGAAGGTGATATTGGTTATTTAGATATCCCTGCATTTTTGCGGCGTCAAGCTGATTAAGATTTTGGTCTTATAGGGTGGCGCTTTTCAACTGTAATGAGGGTCTGATGCCCCTCAGGAACAGATTTTTTGTGCTATAATACTCGGCTATCCTCGAGTTTAGGGTCCAGGACATAATGGTCAAACAGCGTACATTAAAAAATATTATTAGAGCCACGGGTATTGGTATCCATACGGGTAAGAAGGTTTACCTCACATTGAAACCAGCTTTGGCCAATGTTGGCATCGTATTTTGCCGAACAGATCTCGATCCAGTGGTGAGTATTGCTGCCACAGCTGCTAACGTCGGCGATACCACGTTATCTACCAATCTAGTGCAAGATGGTGTACGAGTGTGCACGGTAGAACATCTACTGTCGGCCTTTGCAGGGCTTGGTATTGATAACGCTTATGTCGAGTTAAGTAGTGAAGAGGTGCCGATTATGGATGGCAGTGCGGCACCATTTATCTTTTTGTTGCAATCGGCCGGTATCGAAGAGCAAAATGCATCGAAAAAATTTATTCGCATCAAAAAAGCCATCAGTGTTACCCAAGACGATAAAAAAGCTTCACTAGAACCGTTTGATGGTTTTCAGGTTGGTTTTACCATCGACTTTGACCACCCGCTTTTTGAAAGCCAAAATTGCACCACGCATTTAAACTTTTCGAGCACTTCTTATGTGAAAGAAGTCAGTCGAGCTCGCACCTTTGGTTTTATGAAAGACTTTGAGTACCTGCGTTCCAAAAATTTGGCATTAGGGGGCAGCTTAGACAACGCGATTGCAGTGGATGACTACCGCGTGCTTAATGAAGATGGCTTACGTTATCAAGACGAATTCGTTAAACACAAGGTGCTCGATGCGGTAGGTGATTTGTACCTCCTAGGCCTGAGCTTAATTGGTAAGTTTCAAGGGCATAAATCGGGTCATGGTTTAAATCATTTGTTGCTACGCGAATTATTATCCCAAGAGGATGCTTGGGAAGTGGTTACATTTGACAACGAGGCCGACTCGCCTATTGCCTATATGAGCCTAGCCGCGGCAACCTAACCAATAACAATGAAAGAGCCGGTGTTCATAACGAACTCCGGCTTTTCTACGTTTTAGGCCTTTCAAAACAAACCTGAGACCCCATGATAGTAGAAGAGATTTGAAAGGTCTCACTTATCCCTAACAAGCGCTTCAGCGCATATAAAAAGACAAGACAATGGTACAGATTTTTAAATCACTTTTTGGCAGTAAAAACGATCGCGAAGTGAAGCGATTTAATAAAGTTGTAAACAAGATCAATGCATTAGAAATTAGCATGCAACCTTTGTCTGATGCTGATCTAGCGGCTAAACGTGCAGAATTTAACCTGCGTTATGAGTCTGGTGAAAGTTTAGACCACCTCCTACCTGAAGCGTTTGCTGTTTGCCGAGAGGCCTCTGTCCGGTTTATGGAATTACGTCACTTTGACGTACAAATGATTGGTGGTATAGCTTTACACCAAGGTAAAGTGTCTGAGATGCGCACAGGTGAAGGTAAAACCTTAGTAGCAACCTTGGCGGTGTACCTCAATGCTATCCCAGCTAACGGTGTTCATGTGGTTACGGTAAACGACTACTTAGCCCAGCGTGACGCTGAGTGGATGCGCCCACTGTACGAAGGCCTAGGCTTATCTGTGGGTATTATACTGTCGGGTCAGGACGGCGTTAGTAAACGAGAGTCCTATGCCTGTGATGTGACTTACGGTACCAATAATGAATTTGGTTTTGATTACTTGCGTGACAATATGGCATTCAGTGCCGTTGATAAGGTTCAGCGCAGTCTAAACTTTGCCATTGTTGATGAAGTCGATTCAATACTAATCGACGAAGCCCGCACCCCTTTGATTATCTCTGGCCCCGTCGAAGATAATACCAAAATGTACATCGCCATCAATGGTCTAATACCTAGGCTCGAAATTCAACCAGCCATAGTTGAAGGTGAAGAGCCTACGGGACACTACACTCACGATGAGTCTCAAAAGACCATTGAACTGACAGAAGCAGGTCATCAATTTGTTGAAGAACTATTGGTTGGTGCGCAGTTACTAGCAGCCGGTGAAAGTCTCTATGCTGCCGCCAATTTGAACTTGCTGCACCATGTGCATGCCGGATTAAAGGCTTCGGTTGTATTCTCTCGCAATATAGATTACATCGTGCAAGACGACCAAATTGTTATTGTTGATGAGCATACTGGCCGAACTATGCCGGGCCGCCGTTGGTCAGAAGGTATTCATCAAGCCATCGAAGCCAAAGAAGGTGTGACCATCCAAAAAGAAAGCCAAACGATGGCTTCTACTACCTTCCAGAACTACTTCCGTCTATACGATAAGCTTGCTGGAATGACCGGTACGGCTGACACTGAAGCCTTTGAACTGCATCAGATATACGATTTGGATGTGTTGGTGATTCCGACTAACGTAGATGTCAAACGTAAAGACATGAATGACCTAGTCTATCTAACTATGGATGAGAAGTTTGATGCCATTATTGAGGATATTCGTCTTTGCGTAAGAGAAGAGCGACCCGTTTTAGTTGGTACCGCCTCCATCGAAATGTCAGAATTGGTATCTGCCGCGCTTACCAAAGCTGAAGTGGCCCACAACGTGCTGAATGCTAAGCAACACGAGCGTGAAGCCACTATTATTGCTGAAGCAGGACGGCCTAGTGCGGTCACTATCGCTACCAACATGGCAGGCCGTGGCACTGATATTGGCTTAGGTGGTAAGTTAGAAGTTGAGCTGGCAGCCCTGGGCGAAAATGCCTCAGATGCTGAAAAAGAAGCTGCTAAAGCAGACTGGAAAATACGTCACGATCTAGTATTAGCCGCTGGCGGACTGCATATTATCGGTACCGAACGTCATGAATCTAGACGTATTGATAACCAGTTACGAGGTAGAGCCGGTCGTCAAGGCGATCCAGGTTCATCACGTTTCTTTTTATCCTTAGAAGATAACTTATTGCGTATTTTTGCCCCCGAACGCATTAAAGGCCTCATGCAAAAGTTAGGTATGGAAAAAGGCGAAGCCATTGAAAGTAGCATGGTGTCTAACGCCATAGAAAAATCTCAGCGTAAAGTTGAAGGTCGTAACTTTGACATGCGTAAACAATTGCTTGAATACGATGACGTGGCCAACGATCAGCGCACAGTGGTTTATGATCAACGTAACGAGCTTATGTCTACTGATGATATTGCAGACGTCATTGCCAATGTTCGTGCTGAGGTGGTGGACAGTGCCATTGATGGGTTCATTGCCCCACAAAGCCTAGCAGAGCAGTGGGATGTGAGCGGCCTAGAAGCAGAAATTGAAAAACAATTTGGTATGGTTTTGCCAATCCAAGAATGGCTTGATAATGACGACCGCCTTGAAGAAGACGGTTTGCGTGTTCAAATTCAAACTAAATTGAGTGAGAATTATGGGGCCAAAACTGAGGTAGTGGGAGCTGAAGCTATCCGTGGTTTTGAAAAACAGGTGATGTTACAGGTAATAGATTCCCGTTGGAAAGAACACCTAGCCACCATGGACATGTTGCGACAAGGTATTCATCTGCGTGGTTATGCCCAAAAGAACCCCAAGCAAGAATACAAACGGGAATCTTTTGATCTGTTTCAGCAGCTTCTTTTTGCCATTAAAGAAGACGTTATTCGTATCCTCAGTCACGTCAAAGTGAGATCTCCAGAAGAAGTTGCCGCCGAAGAGCGTCAAAAGCGTGAACAAGCTCAAGCGTTAATGCAATTCAGGCATGAGCAAGCACAAGCGCAGAGCCAAGCCCAACTGCAAAGTGAAGCCACGCCCAAAAATCCTGCAATTCCTTCATTCAAGACAGGTCGAAATGAACCTTGCCCGTGCGGTTCAGGTAAAAAATACAAGCAGTGTCATGGCAAGCTTAGCTAGACACAGGCAATGAATTAGGCATAAAGTTATGGCAGTTGGACCCTTTTCCGCAGTGAAATATCACCCGATTGCAGGTTTTCAATTGGGCACCACCGCTGCGGGAATTAAAACCCCAGGGCGACAAGATTTGGTGGTCATGCAAGCCCAAGCTGGCTCTAGTATGGCGGGAGTTTTCACCGCTAATGCGTTTTGTGCCGCTCCGGTACATTTATGCCGTCGTCATTTGCTTGATGACAGTCCACTGGCGTTAGTAATTAATACAGGTAATGCCAATGCAGGCACAGGCGCAGCTGGTGATGCCGATGCCCTCACCAGTTGTAATGAGTTGGCTTTAGCGCTCAATTTGAAAAGCTCTCAGGTACTGCCGTTTTCCACTGGTGTGATCGGCGAAAAACTTCCTATTGATAAAATTGTCACAAGTTTACCCACAGCAATTGAAGCCTTAGATGTTAATGGTTGGCAAGAGGCTGCTTTAGGTATTTTAACGACTGATACCCGTGCCAAAGGTGCAAGTGTTCAAGTGGAACACTTGGGTCAGACCATTAGCCTTACGGGCATTGCCAAAGGGTCTGGCATGATTAGGCCTAATATGGCCACCATGTTGGCGTTTGTGGCAACGGATGTGCAATGTTCCCCCACCTTGACCCAAGACCTACTAAATCAGGCGGTCAATCAAAGTTTTAACCGGATTACAGTAGACGGTGATATGTCTACCAATGATTCCTGTATGCTCATTGCGACTGGTGCAAGTGACTTGTGCTTAGATGAAGACAGCACATTGGTCGCCAAGTTTAGCCAGGCTTTGACTCAACTTATGCAACAGCTAGCCCACGCCATTGTGCGCGACGGAGAAGGTGCGACTAAGTTCATCAGTGTAGAAGTGGAAGGGGGTGCTAATAGTGAAGAATGTTTGCAAGTAGCGTATGCCATTGCCCACTCTCCGCTCATTAAAACTGCCATGTTTGCTAGCGATCCTAACTGGGGCCGTATATTGGCAGCGGTAGGTTATTCTGGTGTGCCCAATCTAGACGTCAACATACTTACTATTCATTTGGGCGATAGTCTACTCGTTGATGCGGGGGCTTGTGCCCATAGCTACACTGAGGCTGCTGGACAGAAGGTCATGGATGAAGAAGAAATTACCATTCGCGTTGACCTCAAGCGGGGTCATGCTAAAGAAACGGTGTGGACCACAGACTTGTCCTACGACTACGTTAAAATCAATGCTGATTATCGTAGCTAAAGCCAATCATGATCACTAAACGTGTGGAAGTGGTTGCCGCCATTGTTGTTGACTCACAACAGCGTATTCTCATGGCTAAGCGGGCTGATTGGCAGCACCAAGGCGGCAAGTGGGAATTTCCTGGAGGCAAGACAGAGGCCAACGAAACCCACCTACAAGCGCTAGCTCGTGAACTTCAAGAAGAGGTTGGGTTGCAGATTAATGTGCGAACCTGTGAGCTTTTTAAAGCGGTGCATCATGACTATAGTGATAAGCAAGTGTCTTTATATTTTTACCTAGTGAAACACTTTTCAGGTATTGCCAAAGGTTTGGAAGGTCAGCCAGTGATCTGGGCTGATGCTCAGGCATTACCATTAATGACTATACCTGAGGCCAATAAACCTATCGCTGATGCACTGCTTGCTGCTTGGCCTACTAGCGCTAACTACTAACCAGAATCCTTGTCTAACGGATGGCTAAGTTCAGCCTCTGATAACACCTCTTGTAATAGATCTTCTGCCTGTTCTGGCAGGGAGCTGGCAACAGCATACATAACTTCAACAGCCATTTCTGGCACCGCGTCACTGATACTCCCTACCAGTTCAGAGGCGTGCTCAGGGTCTATTTGAGCGATGTGCTCAGCGACTTGAGCCGCATCTTCAGGCAGTATTTCGGCTACCACAGTGGCAATATCGAAGGCTTGCTCTGGCGCTTGTTGGCCTAATGCAATGGCTAGTTCCGTGCCTTCGCCTAGGTAGTTTTCATCTTCTTCCGCGGCTAAGAAAGTATGTAATTCTTCTTCTCGGCTTGCGGCGATGGTTTGCGCAACACCGGCGGCTATTTCAACACCGGCCTCAGGGACTTCATGGGTCACTGCTGTGGCGACTTCTATGCGCTGATCGGGTGCAGCTTGGGCAGCTAACACGGCAATCTTGGCGACCAACTCGGGCATATCATTGGCTATTTCTTGACTCACTATGGCGGCAATGGCCGCCGCTTGCTGCGGCGCTACATCCAACAGCTTAAGGGTAAAGCGGCTCAGAGCCGTGAAGCTGGTTTGTGGATCGAGTTTCTGCTGCTTGATTAAGTTACACATATAACGCGCTAAAGCTGCACCTGATTGCGGTGCAGAACCGGCGACATGAGTAATGATGTCAAGCTTAAGATGGGGCAACTCATCGGCCAAGGCAATAGCGAGGGCGATGGCTTCGTCTGGGTAATTATAGGCTGTGGCTTGGGCAATATTCACCGCTTCTTCTGGCTGATTGAGGGCGACACTCACCGCGATTTCCACTACATCGTCTGGGTTGTCTTCTGCTAATAAGAGCACAGTCTCAGCCGCCACACCAGTTTCATCAAGGCTGTTATATTCTGTGCGGGGGTCAAGCTCAGTCGCCATGGGGGTCATGCCTTGCACCACAAATGATTCCTGCAGCGCATCGGGCACGGCCGAACGTATGCTCATGCGATACATAACGAAGGCCATCAATATTAAGCTGGCTACGATCAGGTAGCCAAATAGGGCCTCTGCCCCCATCTGATTCATCACCAACGAAGAAGTATAGGGACCTATGGCACCACCTGCTGCATAAGCCAAAATAAGTTTACCACTGGCGGCTACCATTTCTGTAGGTTTGAGTCGGTCAAAGGCATCAGCTAAGGCGATGGGGTAGACACAAGCCAAGGCGCCGCTAAGAATAACAGCGCAAGCGATAGTGATAACCATCTCTCCGCGCACCGCCATAATTGGCAGTACCATGGCTGCCAAGCAGGCCAGTAGTAGGGTCATAACCAATACTGTACGACGGTCAAATAGATCGGCTAGTTTACCGATAGGGAATTGTAATAAGAAACCGCCCACCATGGTGGCGCTCATAAAGGTGGCGATTTGATTTTTGGTCATACCCACATCGGCACCGTAAACACTGCTCATATTGTAAAAGGCACCTAAACAAATGCCAGAAATCATGATGCCTACAACCCCCAAAGGCGAGGTTCGGTAGAGGGTCTTTAATGGCATGGATTCGGGTTCATTAATGCGGGGGCCACCAGAGCGGCTCATGAGTACTGGGATCATACACAAACAAAATAGCATGGCCACATAGATGTAAAGAATGGGGTCTTGTGGCTCGGCAAAATTAAGCATGAGTTGGCCCAGAGCCATACCAAAATAAGTCACAAATTGATAACTACCGAACACTGTAGCTCGGTTTTCACTCGTTGAAGTCTCGCTCAACCATGTTTCCATGGTCATGAAAAAAGTCGCGTTGGTAAAACCAATCAGCACTCGTAACACGCCCCACACAAGAGGCACAGACCAAATGCTGTGTAACAAGGCGCACATGGTCGCCACCGACGCACAGGCGGCAAAAATGCGAATATGACCGACACGACTTATCAGGTGCTTGCCGTATAAAGAACCTAATAGCATACCCACAAAATAAAGTGACATGACAAGGCCGATGGCATCAGTATCCTGACCATCTAAGCGCATGCTCATGGGTATAATAATAAACAGCAGGCCATTACCCATCAGCAAAAGCGTACAGCTTAAGTATAAAGGTAATAGTTGATTCAGTGCTCTCACAGGTGGCCTATTAATGATTCAAATTAAGTGGGTCATTTAGGCGCAAAATATCGTAAATGTTGGTGTGGGTCAATGACTAAATTGGGGCATTGTGAAGGAGGGCTAATTTAACTGGATTGGCTAGCATCAAAAAACCTCATACAGCTCATAACGTGAGCTTTAGTGAGGCCAGTTTATGGGGGCTTACAGTATGCCCTTTTAAAGCCA
>CAWUTT010000029.1:0-16437 GCA_963925635.1 uncultured Pseudomonadales bacterium
TCAGATTCGTTTTCGAAAAACATCTTCTTCCAAGGTAAGAATCCACGCGCGAGGTCTTGTGTTAGTTTAACGATCATATTTATGCTCCAGTATGAGTTAGCGCTAGGCTCTTTCCAACGAGTATTAAATATATTAATTAGCGCTAAATATTTAATTATTAGAAAGTACTATATTACCTAATTAAATTAAATACCAGCAGACTTATTGTATCAGTAAGCGCTCAGACACTGCAGCATTACTGTCAGGGTTACCAGCCGCTCACAAAAGTAAAATGTGACCAGCGCATAGAGTAGAACAGACATATTCTGCATACTGAGAGTTCATAGAGAGTTTATAGAGAGGGTAAGTGTTTTAGATTAAGGTGCTTGGGTTAGTTCCATACCTCAGCCCAATTGCCTGCCCCTTGCCACTATGAGCAGTTTAAACGTAGCCCTTAAGTTGAGCCCAAGGCATGGTTGCTATAGGGCCATAAGCCAGGGTTAAGTCACTTAAAGCTGGGGCTTATGCATGGTAAAGCTGGAGATCATTACTGCTAGGGGTTTGAGAGGTAGGCTATTAAACCAAACATAGCAAACAGGGCTGGCTGATGCAGTAGGTAAATAGCCAAGCTATGATTACCAGGCCAAGCCATCCATGTGTTTGTTTTCAGTTTTTTTAGGGGGTCCTCCTGAAAAAATGCTGTAGAAGCCAGCCAAATACCGATGCATACCATGCCCAACCAAGGAAATAGGCCCACATAGTCATTGGTGTAGGAGGGGAGCTTATGTTCGACATAGGTAAATGGCCAAAAATCGGATACCCAACCGGCATTATACACTGCAATAATACAGACTCCGATCAGCAGTGAGGCCCGAGGGTGTTTGGCTAAGTTAACGCATAATAGGCTAGCCACAGCAATAAAGTGCAGAACCCCAAAATAGATATAATGTTCGGCAACCATGAGCAACGACATTAAGGTCACCGCTAATGCACTCGCTAAAATTTGAGCGAGTCGCTTGCAAAACTTGTTCCAGTTAATCGCTCTCGCATAGGATAAATGCAGAGATGCGCCTAAACAAATAAAAAATGAGCTCAGGATCACCTGTCTGAAAGTGCGCCAGCCCCCTCCATCCGGGGTATCCCAGTTTACATAGCCAAAGAATTTAAGGTCATAAATGAAATGAAATACCACCATGAGACTAATGGCAAAAGTGCGCAATACGTCTAAGGTAAAAATTCTATGATTCAATGCCTGAAACTCCATTTACAAGGCTAATATAAGTTTATAGTAGGTTGGCTTTGCTAAAAAGTGCTGCCAAAGGATAGTCTACATTCAGACGTCTGAACGACCTAGTTGTAAGCTAATCATAAGCAAAAAGACTGCTGCTAGAATAAATCAAACCCCACTTGAAGTGACATGAATAAGCCAACATCTGTGAGTTGACGATAACACTTTGGCTACCCAATGTAAGCAGTATTTAAGGAGCCATGATTGGGTCACTATTGGGTTTAATAAAAGAGTGTGCATGGGTTATTTTTTGCTAAGAGAGCAATGGTTATGCCCAATCTTATCTTAGGGTAATAATTTAACGGCCGTAGGATTGCTCTTGACTAGCTGCGAGCGCATAAATGGCACTAATAGGGGCTAGTGAGGCACTTAATATAGGCAACGTATCGCTAGTGAAATGAGACCAGTTCAAAGCACTAGGGTATAGGAGATATTGAATACCTGTTAGTGAGATGGGTATGAACATCCTTGATCAAAAAATCTATTTTTAATAATACTTCGAAGCCATTGCTTTAATAACTAGCACAACAAACTGTGGGCAGATACGTTGAGAGCATTGGCAATTTTTTCAACTTTGTCTAAAGACGGGCTTTTGCTGCCGCGTTCGATATGGCCCATGTGGCCTCGATCAATGTTGGCCAAGTTGGCAAGTTGTTCTTGGGTAATATTGAACGACGTTCTTAATACCCTTACCTGACTGCCGAATGTTTTAGTGAGTGTTGTCATTTACCTAGTGTTTTGAGTTATGCATGGTGGTTAACTAGTTTTATGTACTACTTTTTAGGAATAATTCTTAGTAACCAATAATAGCATCAATATACTCCACTAAATAGTTATAAATATCCTTAAAGCGACTTCGCATGTAACAAAAAATATATCTTTAAACCCTTATATATCTTATAAATAGTGGTTTCTTAATAATTATTTTATCTAATACTTACCTTAAGGCGACATTACAAAGAGACCTGTTCTATAAAATTCTATTATTAGTTTGTGATGGGAAATTCAGGAAAATCAACTAGGTATCTAATATTTAGAACTGCTAATAACGGGTTATTTATGGTCAATAGGCCACCAAAAAAGGCGATTATAGACCCATGCATAACAATGCCACAGCTGCTCATTCTATAATATTCCATTAATGGCCTTGTTGGAGAGTGTATAAGCCAACACGAGTCACCCAAGGGCATCGCCAAAAATAAATGATTATCAGTTCAGGTTAGTGAAGCAAAAAAAGTGATTTTTTCTGGCATGATCGTGAAGATACCGGCGCGACTTTTTGGTCTTCGAAGGCAGCGAGCCAACATCAGAAGGTGGCGCCTTGATCTAGCCTTCTAACCACCCCCTAGAGCGAAGAGCGCAAGCCCACCAAGCGACGAAAACACCAGCACTCGTGCGATGCCCCAATGAAACTTAAACATTAGCCCGGCACATAATATCGACAACCCAATAATGCGCCAGTCTATTGAATTCAGATCGGGCAACCAGAGCACTAATGGCCCGTGTTTTTCAGCAACTACTTTTGTAAAAAACACATGCAATGCAAACCAAATGGTCAGGTTCAAAATCACGCCAACCACCGCTGCAGTAATGGCCGTTAAAGCACCACGCAAACGCGTTTGTGAACCGATCCACTCAATATAGGGCGCCCCGACAAATATCCATAGAAAGCACGGCACAAAAGTAGCCCATAAAGTTACCACGGCACCGAGTAACCCATGCCAGATACCACCTTCGCGATAGGTAGCCAAAAAGCCAACGAATTCATTCACCAGAATTAATGGTCCTGGCGTCGTCTCAGCAAGGCCAAGGCCATCCATCATTTCACCTGCAGTTAACCAGCCGTAATGGCCGACTACATCCTGACCAAGATAGGCCAGCACCGCGTAGGCTCCACCAAATGTGACTACTGCAAGCTTGGAAAAGAAAACGCCGAGTTCCAGTAAAAGACTATCGCTGGCAAAAACTGCCATGGCTAATATGGGTAGCCACCAGACTGCAAGCCATATCGCGGTGGTTGATAAAGTGCCAGAGAGAGTAATGTCAACCCGGTCAGATCTTGTATTGCTGGGTTGTGCACCTGCGCGCATAAAACCGAAAAAAGCCGCAAGCAGAATAATCAAAGGGAAAGGCAACGCCAGGAAAAAAATTCCTATGAACGCTAATGCGGCAACTAACCAGTGTTCGGGCAGCTGCAAAGCACGTCTAGAAACCTTGATCAATGCTTCTACAACAACAATGATGACCGCCGCCTTAACGCCAAGAAAAAGTGTCGCCACTAAAGACACTTCACCATAAACCGCGTAAACAGCCGCCAGCGCCAATACCACTGCCGCGCCGGGTAAGACAAAGAGCAGGCCGGCGACCAGTCCACCTATCGTACCGTGTAACCGCCAACCGACATAGGTGGCTAACTGCATCGCCTCCGGCCCCGGAAGCAGCATACAAAAACTCAGTGCGTTTAAATATTGTCGTTCGCTCAACCATTGTTTTTTATCAACGATTTCTCGATGCATGAGTGCAATCTGTGCAGCGGGCCCACCAAAAGACAACAACCCAATGCGCAGCCAAACCATGAACGCCTCATTACGTGAGGGCGACTGCCGAGTATCAAGCTCGGCGTCGGTATCAATGCTGTCCATGGTTCAGGCCCTCGGGCTGGTTGGCGGCCAATCGTGGCTTCCGCCAGCGGTATCTCACGCTCAGCGCTAAAGGTGTGGCGTCAAACTTTTCAGCCATGGCCAACCTGCGTATCAGCCATGGACAAGCTATGTGATCAATTTTAGGTCGATGTCGCGTTATCCCGACACTCGCATTCGTCGATGCTGACAAGGGTGTTTTCACGGCTGGCACCAGCAGTTCACCGGTATCACGCCAGGAGAAATGGCCGCCTTCAGGGGTTTCGGCGTTGTTACCGTGATTACGTAAAACAGCCGTAGCGCCCTGGCTTAATTTCTTAAACTTCTGGCAATAAACTATTACGCGCTTATCCATCAGTCTGGGTGCCAGTAATGCCATTGCGTAAAAAGGGTGGTGCAATGCGGTAGGAATTAAATCTGGATCGAGTTCAAAATCCACGTCAGTACTCACATCAATAATTATTGGTGCGGCAGGTGTGTCAATTAGGCGAGAAAGTTGGGTCACTGTAATTTCTGTGGGTGAAGGCATGACGCATCCTCTCCTAGTGTTTAATCTGCCAAGTGCATAGTCCCGAGACAGAATTAGGTTTAATGGACACGAAACTCAGGTGTACGCCTTACGGGGTGTTCGCTAACCTGAGTCAGCCAAGTATGTGATAAATCCATTTCTGAATCAAGACAGATGAGGAGACTCCGAAAAAAGGGGAGTGAAACCGTTGACCAGTATCAGTCGTGCATCCGTATTAGGCTGGCAAGCCCTGAAGTTAGTGTCGTCCTGGCCGTTGCCTGTGGAGAATTCAAAAAGCAGCCTTCTAATTAGCCAACAGGCCATTCAATTCAGGGATACAGGAACCGCAGTTGGTGCCACATTTGAGTTGCTGGCCTAATGCAGCTGCAGAATTGGCACCGTTGACGATGGCGGCTCGAATATCCCCTTCACTCACTTTAAAGCATGAACAAATGAGTTTGCCAGCCGTAGGTGTGGTGCCCGACAGGAGCGGCCAGTAGGTTTGGGCAACAGCTTGTGATACTAGGGCACGCATCCATTGGCTGTCGGGCAGCGCCTTTTTGTCTTGATGGCTAAAGATGGCTAACTCAATGCGCTGGTCGCTAAAGCTAATGAGGCGCTCATCATCATGGCAACGATCAGAAAAGCGTTCGTAGGCCTGGGCAGGGCCCTGTTCCGTAAGCCGTTTGGCGGCGATAAAATCTGGCCAGTTAAAGTTGGATGGAACAACGATCTGGTAGATAAAGCCATGGCCCTCGGCAATAGGCGCAGCGCTCCAATTGATAAACTGTGTACAGTCTAGCTTCTGACGACTGACCACCGTGGCCCAAACTGGCGCGTCTACTTTTACCATGGCTGCGCGACTGTATTTAAACTCGGGCTGACCAGAAACCGTATCAGTTGTGGGCGCTACTAGAGCGCTAACCCTGGCACTCCCAGCATATTGGTCATTCCAATGAATGGGCACAAAAATCTGGTTTTCCCCCATGCCTGCATCCACAGTAGCAACTACTTTAATGCTACCGCTTTGGGTAGACACTTGGACAAGATCACCATCCATCAATCCAGCATGGGTGGCTGTATCTGGGTGCATTGCGACAAAGGGTTGGTCTATGTGACTCAGTAATGTGCTGGTTCGAGCGGTGCGGCTCATGGTGTGCCACTGGTCGCGAATGCGCCCAGTGTTTAACGTCAGGGGGTAGTCATCAATGGAGGTCTGGATTTGTGGCAGTTGTGCGTTAACAGCAACAAAGTTAGCTTTTCCACTTGGCGTTACAAATAGGCCATCCTCAAACAATCGATCAGTACCCTTAGGTTTGAGTGGAGTCACCGGCCACTGAATGGGTTCAAGTTGATCGTATTGCTGCTTTGACAAATGGCTTAGGCTGCTGATATTAAACAGTCTGTTGCCCGTATTTTTAAACCCACTAAGTTGGGCATGTTCAATAAAAATATCTCTGGGTGAATGGTAATCAAAGGCGTCATTAAAGCCCATTGCTTGTCCCACTTTCGACATAATCCACCAGTCTGGCTTGGCTTGTCCAGCCGGCTCAACGAGTGCCCGTTGACGAGAAATGCGGCGCTCAGAATTAGTCACGGTGCCTGACTTTTCACCCCAGCCACTGGCCGGTAAAAGTATATTAGCAGTGGCCGTGGTGTCGGTCTCGGCGACACAGTCTGACACAATGACCGTGTCGCAACTTTGCAAAGCGGCTCTTACTCGATCTGCATTGGGCATGCTAACCACTGGGTTGGTGCCCATGATCCAGATAGCTTTGATGTGGCCATCGGCAACGGCATCAAATAGATCCACAGCTTTCAAGCCAGGCTTTTGGCTGAGGCTGTCGGTCTGCCAAAATTCACTCACAGTGGCGATATTTTCTGTGTTGTAATCCATGTGGGCGGCCAACATATTGGCCAAACCACCCACTTCACGGCCGCCCATGGCGTTGGGTTGGCCAGTCATTGAGAAGGGCCCCATGCCCACTTTACCGATGCGACCTGTCGCCAAGTGACAGTTAATTATGGCATTACATTTGTCAGTGCCCGTGGCGGATTGGTTAATGCCCATAGAATAGAAACTGATGGTCTTTTCAGTTTCACAAAACCATTGGTAGAAGGTGTGTAATTCCTGCGTGGTGAGCGCAGTCGCTTGTGCAAGCTCAGCAGGACTTAACGCCTCGGCCTTAGCGATTGCAGCGTCAATCCCTTGCGTGTGTTGTGCAATATAATCTGTGTTGAGATGACCACCTTGTTGCATATAAGCAAGTAGGCCATTAAATACAAAGGCGTCTGCACCTGGAGCAATGGCCAGATGTAGGTCGGCCAGATCACAGGTCGCAGTTCGGCGCGGGTCGATAACCACCACCCGCATGGCAGGATTTTTGATTTTGGCGTCGGCGATTCTGCGGTAGAGAATGGGGTGAGTCCAGGCGGCATTGGAGCCGGTAAGCACCAGCAGGTGACATTGTTCAAGGTCTTCGTAGTTGCAAGGCACAGCATCAGCACCAAAAGCTCGTTTGTAACCAGCCACCGCCGACGACATGCAGAGTCTGGAATTGGTGTCTACATGGCTGGTGCCAATAAAGCCCTTGGCCAGTTTATTGGCCACATAGTAGTCTTCAGTGAGTAATTGTCCTGAAAGGTAAAAGCCAATAGATCCAGCGCCATGTTGGTTGCGAATGGTGTTCAATTTTTCTGCCACTGCAGAGATGGCCGTGGGCCAGTCTACATCCACACCCTCAATGCTTGGCTGCAATAGCCGCCCATGGTCGCCCATGGTTTCATGCAGTGCACTGCCCTTAACGCACAGCTTACCGAAGTTCGCCGGATGCAGTTGATCACCAGCGACGCTTAGCAGGTGATGGTTTTTAATTGTTGCACTGACACCACAACCCACCCCACAATAGGGACAAGTGGTCTTTATGACCCTGTTAGTGCTGGCGATGAGTTGGGGCTTCATGGCTAATAACCCTCTATCTCATGAGCACATGGTTGGCGACAAGCGCCACGGCATAGACTGGTACTGAGACCTCGCCGTTTTCGATACACTCACCGGTGAGTAAATCAAAATGTTGTTTGTACAATGGGGATGCAACCATTAGCCGGCCATCGATATCACCAACCATTCCGCGGGACAATACATTGGCTTTACCAATTGGGTCCCAGTTACCAATGGCGTAAACGGCTGGATTTTCATTGGGTAGATAAAATAGGGCCACTTGTTGACCCAAAAATTCTGCGCAGACTCCCGAATTGGGAATCAAATCGCTCTGCCGGCATATACGCATGGCCTGATCTTTTACAGTGCTCGTCATGGAGTATTTCCTAGGCTGGGGTAGTTAACATTTGTTGGCGTTCTGCTTCTGTAGCCGGGCGTGGCTGGCCCCGTTCTTCAACAAAAACAATGGCTCTGTCTTCGGCTTCAGAATTGACAAACTGGCGGAAGCGCTTTAGCTTTTCTGGGTCTTCAATGGTGGTTTTCCATTCGCACTGGTAGCTGCCCACAACCGCATCCATCTGAGCTTCTAAGTCATTGCAGATGCCTAGAGAGTCTTCGATGATTACTTGCTTTAGATAGTCCAGTCCACCTTCCAAATTGCCCATCCACACCGAGGTGCGCTGCAGACGGTCAGCGGTGCGCACATAAAACATGAGGAAACGATCGATGTATTTGATCAGGGTTTGATCATCCAGATCAATGGCAAACAATTCGGCGTGGCGCGGCTTCATGCCACCATTGCCACCCACATAGAGGTTCCAACCATTTTCAGTGGCGATAATACCAAAATCTTTGGATTGGGCTTCTGCACACTCGCGGGTGCATCCCGATACGCCAGATTTCAATTTATGGGGTGAGCGCAGACCCTTGTAACGATTTTCAACATAAAGCGCCATGGCCACGCTGTCTTGTACGCCGTATCTGCACCAGGTGCTGCCAACACAGGACTTAACCGTGCGCAGTGCCTTGCCGTAGGCATGACCAGTTTCAAAACCCGCTTCGATCAGTTCTTGCCAGATGGCGGGAAGATGTTGCACTCGCGCCCCAAACAGGTCGATGCGCTGGCCGACGGTAATTTTGGTGTAGAGCTGGTATTTTTTTGCCACCTGACCCAAAACAATCAATTTATCGGGAGTGATTTCGCCTCCAGCAATACGTGGTACCACGGAGTAGGTGCCATTATTTTGCATGTTGGCAAGGAAGGTGTCATTGGTGTCTTGCAGGCCTACATGTTGGTCGTCCAATACGTAGTCATTCCACAATGACGCTAAAATCGAACCCGCAGTGGGTTTACAGATATCACACCCGCGGCCAGTGCCATGTTTATGCAGCAGGTCTTCAAAACTTCTAATGCTTTCCACTTTGATAATGTGGAACATTTGTTGGCGTGTGAAGTTAAAGTGTTCACACATGGCGGTATCAACTTCCAAACCCCTCGATGCCATTTCGTCGTCGACAATATTCTTTAACAAAGCCGCACAGCCGCCACACCCGCTGCTGGCCGCAGTTTCAGATTTCACCTCAGCCAATGACAAACAGCCAACATCCATGGCGGCTACAATATCACCCTTGCTGACATTGTGGCATGAGCATATGGTGGCGGTTATAGGTAGTGCTGCAGCACCCAATACGGGCGCCCCACCTATATTGGCAGGCAGAATGAGGGTTTCTGGGTCAGCAGGAAGGTCAATGCCATTTAAAAAATATTGCAGCAAGGTATCGTACTCAGAGCAGTCTCCAACCAACACAGCCCCCAGTAAATTTTTACCGTTGGCGCTCACAATTAGACGCTTATAGACGTCGATGCGCTCGTCGCTAAAGGTGTAAGCCACGGCGCCTTCTTGTGTGCCGTGGGCGTCGCCAATAGAACCCACGTCAACACCGAGCAATTTAAGTTTGGTGCTCATGTCGGCGCCCTGGAAATCAATTCTATCGCTTCCCAGTTGGCTAACCGCTGCTTCTGCCATGCGGTAACCTGGGGCAACCAAGCCATAGATTCTACCGTCAAACAATGCGCACTCACCGATGGCAAAAATAGCTGAGTCACTGGTTTGACAATGCTTGTCAATTTCAATACCGCCGCGCGCCCCAACGATTAATCCGCAGTCGCGGGCTAGCTGGTCGTAGGGGCGAATACCGGCCGAAAACACGATCATATCTGTGACTAGGGAGCCGCCGTCGGCAAAGCGCATGACTAGGCGGCCTTCGCTGTTGCTGTTGGCTTCGATCACCTGAGTGGCTTTGCTGGTATGTACCTTGACCCCCAGAGCTTCAATCTTGCGGCGCAACATGCCGCTACCGCCCGTGTCTAACTGCACGCCCATAAGGCCGGGTGCGAATTCCACAACATGAGTTTCAAGGCCAAGGTTTTGTACTGCGTTAGCGGCTTCAAGTCCCAGCAGTCCGCCACCCACCACAACCCCAACCTTGGCGTTATGGGCCTGATCTTGAATCAGGCCAAGATCGTCAATGGTGCGATATACTGTGCAGGGGGGCAGGTCATTACCTTGCACTGGCGGCACAAAAGGATAGGAACCGGTGGCTAGCACCAGCTTGTCGTAGCTGTGTGCTTGCCCACTTTTAGTGATGACTGTTTTATTGTCGCGGTTTATACGCACCACCATGTCGCCAAAATATGCATCAACCCCAATTTCACGGTAGTGCTCTTTGGTGGTGAGGGCCAGGTCTTCAGGCGTGCGTCCAGCAAAGTAGTCAGAAAGGTGCACTCGGTCATAGGCGGGACGTGTTTCACCGCCAAGAACGGTGATATGTGCGTTTACCGGCGAGGCAATGAGCTGCTCAACATAATGATGGCCGACCATACCATTTCCAACAATGACGACTTTTAACATGGGTTTATCCTTAATGGGCGCTTGCTTAACGTTCTAGGCAGCTGTTTTGGTGGCTGGATTCTTTTGTTTTTCATACAGAAAACGCAGTACCTGCTGACGGTAGGCATTAAAATCTGCATCTTCAGCCAAGGCTAAACGATTCCTTGGCCGGTCTAATTCAACGTGTAATATTTCACCAATGGTGGCTGCAGGGCCGTTGCTCATCATGACAATGCGGTCGGATAGCAGCACGGCTTCGTCAACGTCATGAGTGATCATTATTACGGTGTTGCCAAGTTGGGTTTGAATTTCCATAAGGGAATCTTGCAGATGAGCACGGGTTAGTGCGTCCAGTGCGCCAAAGGGCTCGTCCATGAGTAGCACCTTGGGTTGCATGGCTAGGCAGCGAGCAATACCCACGCGCTGCTTCATGCCACCAGAGATCTCTCCAGGTAATTTGTGTAGCGCATGTTGCATATCCACAAGCTGCAGGTTGTGTTCAATCCATGCGCGAATCTCGGTTTTACTTTTGGTGCTATTGAATACCGACTTTACGGCTAGCTCCACATTTTGATAAACCGTTAACCACGGCAACAGTGCATGGTTTTGAAATACCACGGCTCGGTCTGGCCCTGGTTCGTTGACCTCTCGTCCCTCTAGGATAATGCCACCTTCGGTGGCCTGATAGAGACCGGCGATAATATTCAGTACTGTTGATTTACCGCAACCCGAATGACCAATTAGGGAAATAAATTCGCCCTGCCGAATCGACATGTTTACATTTTGTAGTGCGCGGTAGGGCTCCCCAGCGGTAGGGAATTCAATGCTCACCTGGCTGATTTCGAGATAGCGATTTTGCATAATTATGTCCTGGTATTAATTTCTGGTTTATACACCTGTGTTGGGGGCTAGCGTAAGATGGCCTGCCGGTCCCAGCTAAAACGTTTTTGTATCATTAACATCAGGTGATCGAGAATAAATCCGATAATGCCAATGGTGATGACCGCCACCATAATTCTGCTTAGCGAACTAGAGGACCCGTTTTGAAATTCGTCCCAAATAAATTTTCCCAGTCCAGGATTCTGCGCCAACATTTCTGCTGCTATGAGCACCATCCAGCCGGTCGCTAAAGACAGCCGTAACCCAGTAAAAATCAAGGGCAGAGCAGAGGGGATAACAATGGCTTTGATATGCACAAAGGTCGATAGGCGCAACACGCGACTCACGTCTATAAGGTCGCGGTCAATACTAGCCACCCCGACGATGGTATTAACCACTGTGGGCCACAAGCAGCATAGGGCAACGGTGACTGCCGACGTTACAAAGGCTTTTTCAAAATAGGGGTCGGTACTGGTATAAGTTGCAGATACCACGATGGTGACCAGAGGTAGCCACGCCAGTGGGGAGACTGGTTTGAATACTTGAATAATGGGGTTTACAGCACGATAGACCTTGTCACTGAGGCCGCAAACAATGCCTAGGGGAATGGCGACTATGGTTGCGATGAAAAAACCAAAAGCGACGGTATATAGGCTGGTTATAATTTTGTCGAAATAAGTGGCTTGGCCAGTGTACTGACGGATCTTTACCACTGCTTCTGGGTTATTGGCCCGTTTTTTAGTGTTGCGTACTTCTTGGCGCTGGTAAAATTGTTGCGCTTTGTCGCGCTCTTGGTAATGCTCGGTAACCAGAACTTTAGACTGGCTCCAGACGTCGCCAGGACCTGGAAACTGACCCAGTGAGGTGACGATGTTGCTTGCCGTTATTTGCCATAAAAAGATAAACATAATGATCCCCACACATGGCAGCGCTATCGCTTTGGCCAACACCTCATAACGAATAAAGAGGCTGGCAAAAGTCACTTGGGTTTTCAACTGTTGGAGCTTGGCTAGCATATTGCTGGGCGTCCTTTTTATAACGAGCGCGTGGGTAAAAAATTTATGATCCAAAAGCTGACACACCTGCCGGGCATGCCAACCTTTTCTAGGCGATTTAAAACCTAGAGGGTTTCGTCTTTTAGGCCAATAGGAAATTTCTTCAGGTAGTTGTTAGGTGCTGTGCCGTCATACACAATGTTGTCGATAAAGTGTTTTTGTGGTGAACGGAAACCTGTTTCTGCGGCAAATTCTGGAAAGTCAGCGGCAGTCATTGTGCCTTCCTCAATCAACTCTAGTGCGGCTTTCTTGTAGATGTCAGGACGGTAAACACTGGCTGCAACATCAAAGTACCACTGGTCAGATTTGGGCTCTGATATCTGTCCCCAACGACGCATCTGCGTTAGGTACCAAACAGCATCTGAGTAGTATGGGAAAGTTGCGAAGTAACGGAAGAATACGTTGAAGTCTGGCACTGAACGCTTATCGCCTTTTTCGTATTCAAAGGTGCCGGTCATGCTGTTGGCAATGACTTCGTAGTCGGCACCCACATAGTTGCTTTGCGCAAGAATCTTAACAGCTGCAGGCCGGTTAGCATTGTCATCGGCATCTAACCACTGGGCTGCACGCAATAAGGCTTTCACAATACGTGCGGTGGTATTAGGGTATTTCTCAGTAAACTCCTTAGTCATACCAAATACTTTTTCTGGGTTATTTTTCCAGATTTCATAATCTGTCACCACGGGCACGCCAATACCTTTAAATACCGCCTGTTGGTTCCAGGGCTCACCTACGCAGTAGCCCAAGATAGTGCCGGCTTCCAAGGTGGCGGGCATTTGTGGAGGTGGGGTGACTGACAACAGCGCTTGGGCGTCTATGGTGCCGCTCGTGTCACCTTTATGAGGGGCATAGAAACCTGGATGAATATCACCGGCGGCTAACCAGTAACGCAGTTCATAGTTGTGGGTAGACACCGGAAAGACCATGCCCATTTTGAATGGTTTACCTTCAGCGTTGTACTTGTCAACAATCGGCTTCATGGCGTCTGCTTTGATTGGATGAACAGGCTTACCATTTTCCATGGGTATATAGGGTTTCATCTGTGCCCAGATATCGTTGGAGACAGTAATCGCGTTGCCATTAAGGTCCATGCTAAAGGGGGTCACAATATGGGCTTTGGTGCCGTAGCCGATAGTGGCTGCGAGGGGCTGGCCCGCCAACATATGGGCGCCATCTAATTTACCGTCGATCACACCATCCAGAAGTACCTTCCAGTTAGCCTGTGCTTCGATCGTCACATACAGGCCTTCGTCCTCAAAGTAACCATTTTCATAAGCGATGGCGATGGGTGCCATATCGGTGAGTTTGATAAAACCAAACGTGAGCTCGTCTTTTTCTGGCTCACCCAGTGCAGCTTGTGCGAGGGAGGCGCCAATAAGTAGGCTGCTAGCACCTAGGGTTTGAATGAGGTGAACTAAACCGCGTTTGGCTCTGTGTGTTACAGCTGTATTCATGGTGTTTGCCTCTAATATAAATAACTCAAAAAAAAGCCCGCATAGCCCCCGCGTACGGAGGATATGCGGGCAGCATTACCCGGTTTTCTGAGAGTGGATGGCAGCGCTAAATTACTCTGCTTAACAAAGAGTTATTCAATAACTGTGCCAGTTTGAGTTTGACGGGCGAAATTAACTTACTTGTGTTGGGTCTGCAGAACTAGGCGCCTGCCAATCGCCCCTGGGGGGTGGTTAATGTCATCGTAAATACCCAGTGAGATTTGCATGGTGATAAAGTTATGCTCCGCAAGGAGCATAATTGCCCCCCTGTGGTGCACAAAAAGTCAATGCAGTTATTTTATGCGCTCTACTGGAGCGCCCAGCATCAAGTCACTGCCAAGTTCAATTTGCTCGCTTAGTTGCCATGGTTGAGAATGCTCACCTTCAACTTTATAGTCATTATCTGGACAGGCTAAACCAATCTGTGCAGCCGCCTCGCGGTAGAGATCGGTGCGATAACACTGTTGTGCGAGTGATCTAAGTTTTTCACGGTCAACCGTCTTGCCTATGAGTGGCGTAAATTCGCGCAGCATTAGTTCAGCCTGTGAGCGCCAAGGGAAACCCGCGTGGTAGCGGGAAAAGACATGAAAATTGGACTGGCTGTGGGCAGTTTCTAACCGGTTGCGAACGATTTGACCAGTCAATGAGGGGCGCAGATAGTCTGTTGGCAGATCGAGGAACTCTGGACGCGCCAAAATTTCTACGGCTGTTTCACGGTGATTCATATTGTCTAGCCAGCTGCAGGCTTGCATCAGTGCTAGGCGCAGGCGCAAATGGGTCGACGGGTTGCGTGAGTGCCAAGACTCCAGTACCCCCAGCACCTTTTCTGGTGCGTTATTCCAAATTTCAAAGCCAGTGGTTGCCATAACTCCGATGCCATATTCCACGGCAATAGTGTTCCAGGGTGCACCGACACAGAAACCGTCTATGACTCCCTGCGCCAGGCTGTCCACCATCTGCTCTGGTGGTAAAGTAATAATGCGAATGTCTCTATCAGCGTCTATACCGCCTGCCTGCAGCCACTTACGCAACAATAATGTGTGGCTGGAGAAGGAGTGCACTGTCGCAAAGGTAATCGGTGTGTTGGGCTGTTGTTGAACGATGCTATTGAGAGCTCTGGCAGCGGCCTGAGCATCTTGGGGTAGTTGTGTCCGATCGGCATAGGCCGCCATCTTTGACCACAAGCCTGAAGACACAGTAATAGCATTGCCGTTGCGTGAGAGTGCCAGCCCCGTCACGATAGGGGCGCGAATCCCCGCGACACCTAAGGTGGTGACTAGCGGCATAGGCGCCAGCATCTGACTAGCATCGAGTACTCCAGCAATGGTTTTATCACGCATATTGGCCCATGACACTTCACGATGTAGAGTCACATTTAAGCCCCGTTCTTGGTACAGGCCGAAGTGTTGGGCGATAATTAAAGGTGCACTATCGCTGAGGCGCATGTAGCCCAGATTAAGGTGATTGAGTTCTGCAGCGGGTAGGTTTTTAGTCATTTTCATAGCAGGCTCTAATTATTTTTTTTAAGTATTTGAATGACTGAATTGGCGGCTTGTGGCAGTGTTTGATTAGTTTC
The DNA here is from genome assembly GCA_963925635.1 of uncultured Pseudomonadales bacterium. Taxonomy (GTDB): domain Bacteria; phylum Pseudomonadota; class Gammaproteobacteria; order Pseudomonadales; family Balneatricaceae; genus Njordibacter. The sequence continues at coordinate 15,250 of CAWUTT010000029.1, forward strand.
CATCGACAGCTCTCGCAGTGTTGCATGGGCTTGGTCTTCGGTAAGGCTTTGCTGCTCCATTAATAACCCCTTAGCGCTGTCTATCGTAGACATGCTCTCGAGTTTGAGGCGGGTGGTGTGCAGGGATTGGCGCAGAGCTTGAAAGGCCTTGAACTGAGCCATGGCGACGTCAATCACGGGTTTAACTCTATCAGTGTCGACCTCACCCATCAGATAGGCAGTAACCCCAGCATCAACGGCATCTGCAATATAGTTTGGATCCTGTTGTTCAGAAAACATGACCACCGCGGTTGGGTTGTGAACATTAACCACAGACAGGCTATCTAATACATCGCGGCCTGGTGACTGCAAGTCGATCAGAATGACATCGGGTTGATGGTGTTCAATTTGAAACAATAGACCGGCGGCACTGGGCAGTCTTAAGATAACATCAAAACCCTCGTGGATAAGGGTCTGTTCAACACGGGCAGAGCGTTGCGGTAGATCATCGACCAACATGATACGGACGGGTCTATTAGTTGCAGTAGCGGTCATAGGTAGGCTTACGATTAGAGATAAATGACGCACCTGCATCAGCATTGTGCCGAAAAATTCCTGTGGTTACATTAAATTTTTTAGTGTCATCAATGGCTAACCTAAGAGGCTCACTCTTGAGTTCTCTAGCACTAGCACCAGTAATGAATGCATTAACACTTGCAATGACCATGCCAGAAAGGGTTTGGGGCGCTTTAAGGGATCATTTAAGGGGGGGTGTTTAAAATCAATGCCTGGCGTTCTCATGCTGAATGGGCGGTTTTACTTGAAAGTGGCAAAAAAATGGGTGATTCTGTGCCTAAGGACACCATGGGTTCTGTACATAGCAGAACGTATGCCAAACGCGGTTATGCTGGGTTTTTTGGGTGGCTAGCCACTTGAGCGTGCCGCAGCGGCTAGCCGCAAATTTATGTGTCACCATGATGAATTGACGCTAATACCTAAGGGCTATGAGCCAGTGATACAAAATAAAATTTCGACCCCGCTCAGTGCTGACAAGGTTAAACATCTGTTACTAGCACGCTATCCTACAATCCATGATGTGCGCACAGACAAGGCTTTGTATGAATATACCATGGCCATCAAGAACCAATACTTGCGCAAGTCACAACCGCTCTCGAAAATTCTGTTTGATGATAAAATAAGTCTGAGCCA
>CAWUTT010000030.1:0-20802 GCA_963925635.1 uncultured Pseudomonadales bacterium
ATCAGCCTGGCGAATAATATTACCCATACCCCACTCCAAACCCGCACGCGCAGCCCAATAGGCTTGTGAGCCTTTAATGTCTTGCGCCGAGGTTAATTGCTGCGTATTCGCAAATGTGAGCATAAAGCTACCCATAGCCGCCATAACCACTAATAGAAAAAGGGCAACAATAGAAGCAAAACCTCGCTCTTTTGAATTAATACGCTTCATGGCCAGTTGTTCTGATAGACTTGATGATAAAGGCTGATACTTTCGCCACTATTGGTAAAGGTAATGGTTAATTGCACCGGCTCATTGCGCTGCAAATCAGAGACGTCATGAACAAAATTGCACGAGGCCGAGTCCACATTACTGGCCAGTATGGGGCCGTCCACTGGACAGGTGGCATCCGCATCGGCGAACGTTCTGATCGTACGCCGTAAATTGCCATCATCATCACACACATAGGCAACGATATTTTCAGCTGCTGGAACCACATAGAAGCGCTTACCGCCCGAGGCTATGGGAAACTGCTTTGAGACTATGGTAATGGTTGTCTCTTTGCCATCCCCATCATCCACAGCCGTTACTAGCGAGGTGTTGTCGCCTGTGTAGGCGTTTGCGCCAGAGACGCCAAGGTTGTAAACCGCAACCATGTCACCGACCGCGATTTGGTGGCCAGCTGGGAAGTTATCATTGAGGCCCAGCATATTAAAGCTGGAATCTGAGGCTAAAAAATTAAGGATATTGCCAGTTGACAGGGCATCAACTGCGGCGCGGTAGCGCCCAGCTGTTTTGGTAGGAATAAACTCAAGGCACTGAGGGTTAGGGATGCGTGCACTGTTAGGCAGGGCCTTGCGAATGTCCCGCGCCATGCGCCGCATCGCTGTGTCGGCTGTGTCGGACAAGGCGGCCCGCCGGGCGCTGTCTACGTAGGCATCAACCGGGGCTTTTATGAACACCGAAGCGACAACAGCAATTACGCCCAAGATGGCGACAACCATGATTAATTCGATAAGGGTGGCACCGCACTGATTACGTTGAGTAGCCATGGTTAGTAGTCTGCCCGATAGCCAGACAAGGATATCGTGTGGCCTCTGCCAGTGACAGTCACCGTGATTTTTTTGACTGGCACTGGCAAGCTGCTGACACGGCTCCAAATGTACGGTTGAGCATCAATTGTCACCAAGTAACCACTTAAATTATCAGGCCAATCTGTGAAGATTGATTCAGTTGTGCCGTGGTAGTCATCAACATCGTCCATGTTGGCGCGCAACGTATCTTTCACATGCTCAGCTTTAGGGTCCAAGTCTGGGTCCAAGTCCAACAGATCCGTATCGGCATAGTCCTTTTGTACAACTTCCTCTAGGATCGACTCTGCCAGCACCATCGCTTGTTTGCGGGCCATGGGCTCATTGCTGAATTGAACCGTAGTGTTCATGACTGACAGAATGCCAGCCAGCCCAGCGCTCACCACCACAATAAAGAATATAAGTTCAATAAGGGTGAAGCCGCGCTCGGCTGCACTAGTCATGGGTATAGCCAGTGACGGGTTCAACCGTGATCATCTTAGCCGCATTGCCCACCTGGATAGTTTGGATGCCCACCAAGGCTCCCAACGCATCAACAGGTTGCCCCAAGCCGTCATAATTGAAATTTGACGGTGCAGCGCTGAATGCCACACCAGACTTGGCAGTAATAGTTGCACCTGGGGTACTGCCCCCTTTGGGGCCCTGCAAGTCAGTGTCGCAGGTCGGCGTGGCTGCCGTGGCGCCAATGGTCAGTGCTAAACTACCGGTATCCGAAAACTTCACGCACACCGTGCGCCTTTGCGCAATGGCCGCCTTCTGCCCAAAGCGCAAGAGCGCTAGAGTTTCATCGTGAAACCCTCGCGCATAGAAAGCACTCCCAGAGACGTTGCTGGCAGTGGGCATGATAACCACAGATAAAACCCCCACTATAGCAATCACTGCGATCAGCTCAATCAGGGTGAAGCCACTCTGATAAAGTTTTTGGTGGTGTGACCAAGCTATCATGTTATACAACGAAAGTTAGCTGTCATAGTTATTAAGTACTCATTTGACCTATCCAGCCGTTTGTTAACGTTATATCTACAAAGAAAATTTTCACTATCTAAGAGATAACGAGAAGTTAAGGCGAAATTACCCTAACACTGGCTAAAGAGCACGGCCAATCGTGGGGCGAAGCAGTACTCAATAAGAAATTTGACGCCCCTGTAGCCCGTGCAGCCCAAACACTCAGCAACTTAATTTATACCAATAGTGTCAAAGGCCATAATAATAACTGGTGCAGAATCGGTACTGATATTGCATTTCACCAAAGTGTCTAGTGCTACTGACAGAGCGCTAACAGACGCATAAGGAGTATTTGTGTAACTGTCTGCAGCTCAATTAATGTAAAACCACTTTGATTCTTTTTCAAACCTTTCCTCGCCAGTCCTGTCCATTTTTGTTTTATTCAACATTATCAGAATCAGTAGACAAATAGTCTCAGCTTGAGGCCTTTGCACATAAGTTTATAAGCTTATGTATGACGATCTTATTACGGCGTCGACATCTTAGCATAACGTTTTTTTTAATCCTTACACGAAATGTAAGTATCGGCAAATGGCTCAACTGAGCTACTAAAATACTATGAAGCTCAGTAAGGCGTTAATAACGCTCATTGCGAATAATCATAGCACTAGATAGCTGGTAACCCGTATTACGAACGTTTTTGATGGTCAAATATTCCTGCTCAATAGGTGCAAGCTTGTGCCGCAAACGGCTGACGAAGGTTTCTAAGGTGTTTTTCCTAGAGCTTTCTAAGTCTAGACCCAGATGTTCCATAAGCTCGTAATACTCTGCCGCATCTGGGTAACGCAAAGCCAAAAACATTAACATTTTCACTTCACTTTCTACCAATTTCACCGATACATCTTGGTGGCTTAAAGTTTGAGACACTACTGTTAAACAAAGACCTTTAGGTTCATTACGGGCCCCATCAAATAGGTCACCAAACACCCCCCTCAAGCATGCAACCAGCGCTTCAGGCTTAAAGGGTTTAGCCAAATACAGCATGGCTCCAGCGTTGTAACCTGCAAGAATATCGTTCTGTTTGCTCAATACACTCATCATAATTACCCGCAAATTGGGCATTACTCTTAAATAGCGCTGAGCGATACTATAACCAGACTCCCCTGGCAACTGAATGTCCAGTAACAACAAATCTGGCACTGGCGAGTGTGAACATTCGTCCATTTCGAATGCTTCGCAAAACAAACGACATTGGTACCCTTCTTGCTGTAACCGATGCAGAATCACTTCACCTAAACTAGGGTCATCTTCACAAATATACACCAATGGCCTTGTCATTTTTTAATCCCCACAGTGGCAACAAAAACACTACCTTTCAACTGAAAATCAAGCGAATAGTTATTCGCAACACATAGATTTTTAACAATCCACAAACCCAGTCCAGTACCACGAATTCCCGCTGCATTAGGCGCCCTATAATATTTATCGGTAAGTGCCGACAAGCTAAGTGGGTTTAAATTTTCGCTATTATTTTTAAACCGCAAGTAAATACCCCCCCCCTGAACAATAACGCTCACTTGAATACGCCCATCCTTGGCATATTTCCTAGCGTTGCCAAGCAAGTCGTTCACAATCAACTCTAGAGCCAACTTATTACCTACAAAACTAATGTCACCACGACTCCTTAGGTTAAACCGACTATCATCAACTTTGCCGTTTTGTGGTTTTTGCCATTGATGATGTATCAGTTCTAGTAAATATACGTTCTCCTGGCTTATATAATGATCACTTAAATTACCCATTAGCTCTACTTTATCCACCACATGCTGAATATGAGCCAGTTGTTTGTGAATACTACTCTCTTTTGGCGCACCCGAAACACAAAAGTGCAATGTAGTAAGTGGAGTCTTTATTTCATGGGATAACATTGATAACAGGGCTGATTGCTCGGCAAGGTCTTTATTAAGTTGGTCGTTAGATATAGCCAAGCGAACAGATGCTTTAGTTATGTTTAATGTACGACGATGCGAAATAGTGGTGCGCAATTGCAAGATGATAGCCAAAACTATAAGAGACACTAGTGTATATAAAGAGAAATTCACTAGGGGGTATTGCCCAAAACCTAGCTGAGATAGCGAGCCTATGGCGACTAACAACATCAAAAGGCTGTAGAAAATACGAATCTTCTTAAAGATAAAACCCTGGATCTTGTCCTTCGGACTTGTACGTGGAATAAAACTAATCAAGCCAACAGCTAGCAATGCCGTGGTTATGTTGCTACTGATAATGCCGATGTTTTGATCGACGAAAAAATAAATAGCAAGGTTAACAAAGGTGATCAACACAACTGTGCCGATTACGGAATCCAGCCACCTCGCAGCAACCATATCCCTAAGTACCAACCAATGAAAAACAGCCCCCGTAATTAGCAAATAAATCGACAACGCACCTAACGCAACGCCATTGATCTGATTAAAGTCCGGCCAAAAACTGGGCACCAAATTACTCAGTGCCACCAACGTGGCAAAACAGATAAGCTGGTGCGCAGCGAAGGCAAAAAATAAAGGTTGTTTTAACCAAAATCCAGCAATAAACGACGCAATAACTGCACCCATTATGATAAATAAAACCATACTTATCATAATTAAACTGAATGCACTTTCCTTTACCAGTATATCCCTAGAAAGAAAGTTTAGTGATACCGCCACATTTTGTGTAGACCGTATTTTTATACGAGCTGAAGCAGCATCGCTAGGTATTTCCACTAGAAATCGGCCTACGTAATAATGATAGGCTGCAAGTTGGTGAGGCTCTTTATCACCCATAATGTCTCTATTGAGGGTGTCGCCATACTGGTCAAAAAACTCAAATTCTACAGTGTCTAAATAGGCTGGGGCGACAGTAACATACTGAGCACTAGAAAATTCAGCAATAACTAACTTGAAGTCCACCTGGTTCGTGGTCATGCCGGCATCCACATGCTCCCCTTGGCGCCACAGCATTGAATCATCGGGCACACTAGCGCCAGCATCATGTACCACCCAGTATGATTCAACACCGCTCTCTGCCGGTTGTTGGCTCAGCATGTAGCTATTGCTCACAACTACGAGGAGAGACAATGCAGCGATTGTCGCCAATACATACTTAAAAGTGGGATGAAAACGCTTATAATCCAATAACTCCGCCTCCTCAATTCCTAGACAGATAAACCTTGTGGGTAATTTTATACGCAGCCCTTACAACCTTTACTAGCTGTAACCACACCACCCATAGACCCTACCACATTTAGGCTAACCGTGAACAAGACCTTTACACACAGGTCTTTCGTTAAGTGCTCTGCTGTTGGTTTTATTTATTCCTTACGAACCACTCATTAACAGCCTTAATGCTTAATTACAGAGCCTAAACCTTGAACAGCTAGTGGCGAGAATGGAGTATCTTTGTAGTGGTCCAGCAAATTTGACCACGAAATTACATGCAAGGTTAAATTCATCAACATTCCTGCTGAAAAATCAACCGAACACCACCACTTATACCTCGTAACTTTGCCTCCTCGGCATATTTTTTTGCTGACAAAAATATATCCAAAAAAACTACTGACTATCTGACAAATAGGGAGCAGTTTTTAAATAGACTTACCGTAGCGTCAGCTACAGAGGGCGGCCAGTACCGGTGCTAAGCAGCACTCAATCAAACATATGACATTCCACCAGCCCCTCCAGCCCATAAAATCAATAAATTAATCTATACCAATAGCACTAAAGGATATAGTAATCTTCGGTGTACTAATGGTACTGATATCACAGTCCACCGCAGTATCTACTATTGCTGACGGATCACCGTTCTCAGTAATGGTATAACCGTCTGCAGTTAATTTAGCTGTGCCGCCATGCATCGCATCACCAACTGATACACAGGTTGTGATGGGGAAGCCGTTGTCGTTATCTGCACCGCGTATCAGGTAGTTATGGGTACTTGCACTAGTTAGCGCGGTAGCTACTCCTGTCAGTGCCGCAGTTCGGGCATCCGTTGTCGTACCTAGCATCTTGGGCATAGCGACGATGGCTAGTACACCCACGACTGCAACCACCACTACTAGCTCTATTAATGTAAAACCACTTTGTTTCTTGTCAACACCTTTCATAACTTTCTCCACTGACTTTTAGCTTTATAAGGCTATTATTAAAATGACAAACCGAGATCAGACTCATTATTACTGCGTAATACAACCTAAATGAAAAACTGCTATTTAGGCGAAATTAACGGGCTTTCTCCAATTGAGATATTTACACAAGTATTCAGTAAACCACGCGCGACTAGACTGTTATAGCAAGGGTAGCAGAGTGTTTTTTTGATTCCTTACAGAGCGTGTAAGTATTGGAGAATAGATGAAGTAGGCTACTAAAATACTATGACGCTATAAGGCTACAAGACTTAGAAAAAGGTTACGCCCCCATCACAGACACAGTCATTGAGTGTTGTATTGACTGACAAAAACAGCGAGTTGTTACCCCTTAATCCACAAAAAAACTGCTCTCTACCTGACAGATAGAGAGCAGTTTAGATATACTTGCCGTAGCGTCAGCTACAGAGGGCGGCCGGTAGTGGGGCGAAGCAGTATTCAGTCAGAAATCTGACATTCCACCAGCCCCTGCAACCCCTGCAACCCAAACACTCAGCAACTTATTTTATACCAATAATACTAAATTATGCCAATAGCAGTAAAGGGCAAATGACGCTTCGGCGTAGTAGTGGTACTGACTGTACATTCCGTCTTAACTTCGGCAACAGTTGCGGTGGTGGCACCTGCAAAAATTGCAATCGTAGCCAGAACACCAGCAGAAGCAGCAACGGCATCAGCGCTGGCGGCTGGAAATTCATAACCGTCTGGAAGTCCATCTTCCAACGCATCTGCCACGTCCTTGCAAAATTTTATGGAATCGCCCGCGTTTTGATCTGCACCACGTGTCGCGTAGTTACGAGTACTTGCAGCAGTTAGCGCACCAGCTACTCCTGTCAGTGCGGCATCTCGGGCATCATTCGCCACACCTACGATCTTTGGCGTTGCAACGACGGCTAATACACCCACTACTGCAACCACTACTACTAGCTCTACTAATGTAAAACCACTTTGCTTCTTGTTAAAACTTTTCATAACTTACTCCACTGTATTTTAGCTTTATGCTGCTATTATTAAAATGACAGACCCAGCTCAGACTCATTATTACTGTGCAATACAACCTAAATGGAAAACTGCTCTTTAGGCATAATAAACACATCTCCTATACTCGAGCCCTCTTCACAAAGGTTTATTAACCTATGTGAAGCTAGTCCATTGCAGCAACGGTACCATGGTGTTTTTTTGATTCCTTACAGAGGGTGTAAGATTTAAAAATAGATGAACTGTGCTACTAAAATGCTATGAGGCTTAGCAACGGGCCTTTTATGCAAAGGCCTTGTAGGCGTCAACACATAGCCACTAGGCACATTTTCACTGTTATAAAAAACCCATGTACAAACAGGAATACCAAAATTTTTGGTAGATTCCATGAGATGAGCCAGAGAGTATAAAAGGGGTATAACCCAAAGCTCTTGGGTGGGCTGGTTTTAGAGTTAATAAAGGACACTAAAGAATACTAAGAGGGTGCTACAGAAGAGATTTTGGGCGCAACAGTATGATTTGAACCTACGACCCCCCGGCCCAGAGTGAAATGTTTTTTTTGAATTTTAAATAAAGCGTTCGAAAAGTACAGGCAACGTGAGGCATTAAATAACGGTAACAACAAGCTCACCCAAGCCTTCAACTGACCCAACCATAACATCCCCTTTTTTAATGGCACCAACACCTGCTGGAGTTCCAGACATAATTAAGTCCCCCGCCGCTAACTCATAGTATTGAGAAAGGTAATTAATGATCTCTGCTGTTTTCCAGATCATTTGATTTAAATCACCTTTCTGTTTTAGCTCACCATTTACTTTTAAATCTATGACACCTTTACAAAGGTGCCCAAGTTCTGAGGCAGGAGTAATAGGGCCCATTGGCGCTGATTTTTCAAATGCTTTTGCAATTTCCCAAGGCCGTCCCATTTCCTTCATTTTACCTTGTAGGTCTCTACGAGTCATATCCAGACCCAATGCATACCCATAAACATGATCAGTGGCGTTATCTAAATTAATGTTCTTACCGCCTTTACCGATGGCGATTACAAGTTCAATTTCATAATGCACATCACAACTTTTTTCTGGATAGGTAAATGTTCCAGAAAAATCTAAATTATCTGGGTTTTTTTGAAAGAAAAATGGTGGTTCTCGATCTGGATTGTAGCCCATTTCGATTGCATGATCCGCATAGTTGCGGCCAATACAATAAATGCGCCTTACGGGAAACACAGAGCTATTGTTAGCTACTGGGGCAACTGTTTGCAGTGGGCCCTCTACTACGTAATCCGTCATAAAATTCCTTACCCAAAATTAATTATTTAAAGTTAGTGTGCGTAAATTAAAGTTTGCAAGCAACACTCCGCCCAGTTGTCGCTTTACCAATACCGTTTGGTTTAGCTGGTTGCAGTCTTATTGTATGGAAGGGACACTTATCCTGCCAGAGAGCGATTATGTAAAGTCAAGTTTACGCAGATTTGTTCAATTAAACTCATAAAAAGTCGAGTTGGGGTGCCAGCTCTTTTGTGAGAGGATATGAAGATCCATGTGCTAAACACATCACTAAAGATGAGTAAAACCTAGCCTGGGAGCATCTAAGATCAACCTTACGCTAAAGTTTATTTTTCTTTGTCTATTCTTGGCCTACCTAGGAATAGCTTAGTCCAAGTTTCATTAAATCAGTTAACACTCAAAATACGACTCAATGAGGCTTCCACTAAGCTTATAAAATTGTGGTTCAAACACGCCATCAAGTCACACGTTATTAGCTTTCTCGTAAAACATTCCAGCGCAAACTGGGCTTTCAAAGTCAGTGTTGTGCTCTCCATAATAGCTCAAGTCAATTTAACTGAGTATGCAACGTCTGAAATTAAACTTTATTCTCACATTCGACATGGGACTTCCATCGAGTAGCATAAGCTTTCAATACATCTAGCATTGGTGTGTTTTCCTTTTGAGGTTGCCTATCGAACATTTGTGCAGGGTATCTTTGAAGCAACATTGCAGCGCCAATACTTGTGCCAGTTGCTGATGCCGAACTCAAGATACGCTCGCCTGTCACTGCTTCAAGCATTAGTCTGTAAAAGTAATTTCTCGCGAAGGGACCTTCGATCACGATACTTCCTTTAGAGCCAATATTTTGCAGACATTTTGCTGTCATTAATGCCAGATAAAATGAAAGGCATACTTCTCGAGTACCACTGGCGAATTCTGGCTCGCTTGGCTCCCAATTCATTTCACGCCCTTTATATGGGCCTGAGCTGGTCTCCACAGCTGGGAAAAGCATTATATTTTCTTCCAGAACAGCCTGCATATCACTTTCATCTGCACAAGGTTGAGCACCTCTTTGGATAAGTTCGAATTCTCTTCCTCCCATAAAGCGCGAAGATGGAACAGGATCACCAAATGCATTTACATTTATGAAATTTTCACCCTTAGAATCTAGCTGTGTTTTGGCACCGCCGATAGCCATCGCAATTACCCAAGTGCCAGTTGAAACTACGGAAAATGGTGCGCTTTTACTAATAATGTGAGGTAGAAGTGAGGCATTAGAGTCGTGGATCCCACAGACAACCTGCGTATTGGCTGGCAAACCGGTTCTTACCGCAATCTCTGGTAATATCGGGCCTAGCACATCATCAGGCCTGCGAACCTCTGCCATTTTGCTGCCAATACCTAAACGGTTTACCAAAGTAGAAAACTTCCCTGCAGTCGGATTCCAAAGATCAGTATGACAGCCAATAGAAGTTACATCTACCGCAGCTACGCCCGTCAGGCGGTGTGCCCAATACTGTGGGTAAGTAACGATCGATTTAACTCGCGAAAGCAGTTTTGAATCTTTTTTAAACTGCCAATGGAGCTGCGCCCCTATATTAAGGCCGCCAGCCAATCGTGGTGACCCCGTTTCAGAAAAAGGAGGACGCATTGCGTTATATTCATCGGCGTCCACATCCAGTTCATCATGCTCGTAATCAAGTATAGGGGCTGCCAATTGTCCCTGATAATCCAACAACACAACACAGGCGGCATGTGTTGTTATTGAAATTGCCTCTACACCAAAACGTTGATGAAAGTTCTTCAATCCTGATAGCAAGAATGTCCAATGCCCATCAACATCAAAATGAGGCCAAGGTGGGCCAGGCAAAACCTTATTTGGTCGTGTTATTACGCAAATCTCTGCCATCGTTTGCAAGTCCACCATTACCAGTTTGACATTGGTTTTCCCAATGTCGATTACAGCAACATTTTTCAATCCAGTCATGGCATATAAAACACTAGGTCAAGCGGGGCTGCAATTGGTTCATTGTCTAGGCCAGTCTCCATGATGTCTGCCATATAATTCCACCAGCGCTGCATTATAGGTTCCAGTGGTAGCTCATCCATCGTGTGATTTGTTGCTCGAGTAAGGCAGGCAAATAGAGTCCCTGTTGGGCCATCCAAATGGATGGAGTAATCAGAAATTCCAGCATTTTTTAATAGCTCAAGTAATTCTGGCCAGATCGCATCATGGCGGCGCTGATACTCAGCTTCATACCCAAGCTTCAGTTGCATTTTAAAACTGAATTTTGCCATCACTACCTCCTATTTAGAAACATTTTCCAAAGCCGTGGCAAAGCAATCACTCCAATAAGTAACAGGCCTATAAAAATGGACATTACGATACCAGGTACATTTAGCAGACCAAAACCAAAAGTCACTAGACCCATGACAAAGGCAGCCAAGACCACCCCTAGGATAGTGCCTGAACCGCCTAATATATTAACACCCCCTAACACCACCATGGTGATGACTTCAAGCTCCATACCTGCCCCAATAGATGGTCTGGTAGACCCAAGACGAGAGGTTAAGCAAATGGCTGCCACGCCAGACATGAGGCCAGTGAGAAGAAATAGAATAAATTTAACCCTTTGAACACGAATACCAGAAAATAATGCCCCCGTAGGATTGTTGCCAATGGCGTAGATAGTTCGTCCAAAATTAGTTTTGTGCAACAAAATACCATAGATCAGTGCCAGCACAGCAAACAGCACTAATTCAAAACTAAATACCCAAAACACATAACCCTGCCCAAAGAATGCAAAATCAGGTGGATATCCGCGATAAGCTTGGTCTCCAAGCACTATATAGCTAATGCCTCTAAAAAGACTCATAGTGCCAATTGTTACTACTATTGAGGGAAGTCCAAGCACGGTCACCAAAACAGCATTAAAAGCACCACATAATAAGCCCACAGCTAAACCGATAAATACAAGCTCTGTGGTCCCCAAGCCAAGCTGTAAACCAGCGCCCATAGCCGTACTAGCAAGGGCTATAATCGAGGCCACAGAAAGGTCTATTTCGCCCGTAATGATCAGTAAAGCCATGGCAAAAGCAATCATCGCTTTTTCGGTGAAGTTAAAGGTAGCATCAGACAGCCCCCAAGCATCAAGAAAATAGGGCGACGCAAAGGAGTTCACAACAAAAATGCTCACCGCCACTGCAAATAAAAGCGTTTCCCAGTTTTTAAACACCTGCGAACGCGGAGAATGAAGCCGATCAGGCAAGGAGCGGGTTTTAAGGCTCATGAATTAGACCTCGCTGGCTTAAGAATAACCCGACCACTGCTCCTGTTAGACCTTGCATTAAAGGTCACAGCAATGACAATGGCAGCACCCGAAATAGCAAGTTGCCAAAAGGGTGAAATGTGCACCACTGGTAAGGCGTTTTTAACAACTCCTAAAAACAATGCACCTAACACTGCGCCCCCCACTGAGCCTAGACCACCGGCAATTGAAATACCACCAATAACACAGGCGGCCACTACCTCAAGTTCAAATCCGCCAGCAATATCAACATAGGCAACAGCATAGCGAGCCACCCACAGATATCCTACTAGACCAGCAAGGGCCCCAGAAATAACAAATGCAGCGCATTGTGTCTTGCCAACATTAATACCCGTATACACCGCTGCATGTGGGTTACCACCCACAGCAAAAAAGGCACGGCCTAGTGATGTTCGGGTAATCAATAGCAGAAACATCAGTGACACACCAATGGCTATCCAGCTCATCACAGGTAGACCCATAGTTTCAGCCCGGGGAAAGCCAGTAAAACTTGCACTCATTTCGTGGGCATTGACCCACTTGCCATCAGATATAAGAAAAATAATCCCTCGGAAAATAGTCATAGTTCCCAAGGTCACAACAATGGGTGGTATTTCCAGTTTCCAAACAAGTAACCCGTTCATGAGCCCCATGCCCGCCCCCAACAGAATCGAAATGGTGAGAATAATTGGTATGGGAAGACCCGGAGCAACCGAATTTAACATCGCCACAGCCATGCCAGTAAGAGCTAAGTTGCCAGCCACCGACAAGTCTATGCAACGGGTTACAATAACCACCATTTGACCTAGTGCCAGTATAATCAGTGGTGCTGTATCATTGAATACATTCACTAAGTTGCCAGCAGAAACAAATCCAGGGAAGCGGGAGGCAACCAGGGCTATGAGTAGCAGAATCACCCCTAATAGAAGAGTTTCTCGTGCAATTAAAAATCTTTTAATCATGGGTTAACCTCACCTATGCCTGCCGCATGTCGGATCAAAGCTTCAGGCGAAAGATCATCACCAGCAAGTTCTGCGACCATACGACCTTCACGCATAACAATCACCCGATCAGACATGCCCAAAACTTCTGGAATTTCAGAGCTCACCATAATGACTGATAAACCTTGTTCTGCTAGGTCTGACATGAACTCGTGCACAGCTGCCTTTGACCCAATATCGATGCCCTTAGTTGGTTCATCCAAAATAATAACTTTAGGCTGGGTTGCAAGCCACTTGGCAATAACTACTTTTTGCTGGTTGCCACCCGATAAATTTCCTACATCCTGATCCAACGAACTGGCGCGCAAATCTAAACGCTGGGTATATTCCCGTGCCAACTTAAACTCTTCAGCCAAACGAATGAAGCCTTTTTGGGATGTTTGGCTGAGAGAAGGTAAAGTGACATTTTGAAATATTGGCAGGCCAATCACGACACCTTGCTTGCCCCTATCCTCAGGGACATAAACAATGCCATGACCAACTGTGTCTGCTGGGGACCGAATTGTTGTTATTTCCCCGCCAATTTTAACTATCCCATCAGAGGGTTTGGTGATGCCAAACAAGGACTGCATAAGTTCTGATCGTCCAGCCCCTACAAGACCATAAAAGCCTAAAATTTCGCCCCTACCCAGAGTGAAATTAATGTCATCAAACTCAGTTGGGTGGCAATAGCTCTTAACTTCTAGCACGTCTTCACAAATTTTTTCTTGTCGCTGAGGGTATATCTTATTGACTGAGCGGCCCACCATTAACTGAACTAAGTCAGCCTCCGTGACACTCTCTATTTTTCCCTCATCAATAAACTGGCCATCTCTAAACACATTGAAGCGGTCAGCTATTTCAAATATTTCATCGAACTTATGAGAAATAAATAAAATAGCTTTCCCTTGGGATTTGAGTTGCTCAACCAATTCGTAAAGCTCTTGAATTTCCTTATAACTTAGGGCTGCTGTGGGCTCATCCATAATGACCACGCGGGCATCAATGGAGAGGGCACGAGCAATGGCAACCATATGTTTGCTGGCAATACCAAGGTCTCGCAGTCGGATGGATGGATCAATATCTGCACCGATGCCTTGTAATAGTTGTTGTGCTAATTTGCTTGTTTCTTGCGTGTCAATGAGCCCTAATTTAGTTCTAGGCGCATGACCAATAAAAATATTCTCAGCCACAGTCAAATCGTCAAATAAAACTGTTTCCTGGTGGATTGCAGTAATCCCTGCGGCAGAAGCATGGTGTGCTGTGGGGAAATTGATGGCTTGGCCATCAAGCAATATCTCGCCGTCATCCGGTTGATATATGCCAGTTAAAACCTTAACTATGGTGGATTTACCAGCCCCATTTTCACCAACCAGCGCAGTTACCTGACCGGGGTAGAGGTTTAGTGAAACCTTATCTAAAGCTTTTACACCTGGAAAAATTTTAACGATGCCACTCAGTTGCAAAATTGGCAGGGTCATTTCTTTGTCTGTCAATGTTTGTTGCTGGGGCATTATATTTTACCAGTTCTAACTTAAATGGAGCTTTGGTGGGCAAGCCCACCAAAGCTGTTCAAGGCACCGATCAAAAAATAGTTTTGAAGGCATCAATGTTAGAGGCATCGTAGACGAATGGATCCGCCATTGCACCTTCAGTTTTTTCATCCAATGTTAGCGAACCCATACGCCCCATTGATATTTTAGCACCAGGTGCCGCGACCGCATTACCTTTAGCAAGGTTGTATGCCAGCATTGTTGCCGAGTACCCTAGATCAATCGGATTCCAAATGGCAAACGATTTAGATGCTCCACTTGCAATGTGTCCGGCCATTTCAGAAGGTAAAGCAAGACCAGTTACATTAATCTGCCCAATTTTTCCAGCATCAGCTACAGCCTGAGCTGCAGCAACTATTCCGACCGTTGTAGGTGCGATAATCGCCTTAAGGTTAGGGTAAGTCTGCATTAGACCGTTGGCTTCCCTATAAGATTTATCAGCCAGATCATCACCGTAAACTGTGGCAACAACGTTAATACCCTGATAATTGCCAACTACCTTATTCATCTCGTCAATCCAGATATTTTGGTTAGTTGCCGTGCTTGATGCTGACAATACTGCAACATCACCACCCTCAGGTAAATGATCTGCCGCAAGTTTCACAATCATGTTACCGATTAGCGGATTAGAAGATGGGTTTAAATGCATTTGCCGGCCTTCTGCAGCAACACCTGAATCCCAGCTAATTACTGTGATGCCTCGGGCCATTGCTTTTTTAAGCGCAGGAACCAATGCATCAGTGTCATTAGCCGAAATTGCAATGGCATCAACACGTTGAGCAATTAGTGCATTAATTACCTCAATTTGTCCTTCTGCTGTAGTATCCGTTGGGCCTGTGTAAATAATCTCCACATCGCCCAGTTCACTTGCTGCCTCTTCAGCACCTTTTGCAGCAGCTTCAAAAAAACCTATACCTAGTGCTTTAACAACGACAGCTATGCGCATATCTGCGGCCTGGACTGCACCCGTCAATAAAGTCGCGGCTACTGCCAGTGCGGGCAGCATTTTTTTTATTAAATTCATGATTTACTCCCTAGAGTGTTATGGAGATTCCACTGGCCTTACGAGGCCAATCCCTCCTGTTGAGCCGCGCCAGATTTGGCGACGATTAATTTTACATCTGCGGCTTCCAGCATTGCTGCTGTTTTATCAGTGATACCATCATCGGTAATCACAGTATCCACTCGGCTAAGCGGGCAAAGAACCAAACTTGACCGTGCTTCAAATTTTGAACTATCAACTAAAAGAACTAATTCGTCAGATTGACCAATTAACTTTTCTTCAGCTTGAACAATTAGTGGGTCTCCCTCCATGACTCCAAGGGGCCCCAAACCTTTGGCGCCCATAAACATTCTTCGGGCATAAAAGTTGCGAGTAACATCATTTTCAAAAGGCGACAGAATAATGTTCTGCTCACGATAAATCGTACCGCCAGACAACATTATGGTGTTTTTAGAGTGGTTGAGCAGATGTTCTGCAATGGGAAATGAATTAGTAAACACCTGCATACGCCGCGATGCGAGCGGATGAACCATTTGGAATGTGGTAGTGCCACCATTAATGATAATGGGCTCACCATCGTCACACATCTCTACCGCGGCCCGCGCTATTGCACGCTTTTGCTCAATATTTATTAATTGGTTAACAGAAAATGGCCGTCCAGCAAGACCACCAAACTGGGGTGGGGTAATCGACTCAGCCCCTCCTCTTATGCGATTTAACTTTTTTTCTGCATCAAGCGCAACAATGTCCCGGCGTATAGTTGCCTCAGAGGCACCTGTGATAATACAGAGTTCGACAACCGTCACCACAGGTCGGTCTTGTACCGCTGACAAGATAATCCTTTGACGTTCTCTTTCGTGCATTAGTCGTACCTTGATTGTTTTTGTTTTTTTAGTCTTTCTTCATGGTGCATTCATAAATAATCATTGTCAATCATTTATTTTCATTAACCGCCATACGTGAGCCAATAGCACTTCATTATGATTGATAATGATTGACAATGGGGTGTCCTGTAGCCATTATAGGAAAGATTGGGCTGTCACAGACGTGACTATAAGTAGGAGAAAATTCATGACGAATACGCCGGAACACCACCACCTTGACGATCTTTGGGATATGTCCAAGGCGGCATCTATGTCAGAATCAGAACTACTTGTATATCGCTCCAACCTGTTAGGCTCAGATAAACGCATCACTAATTACGGTGGCGGCAATACATCGGCTAAGGTAATGGAAAAAGACTTGCTGGGTGACAATTTAGTGGAAGTGCTTTGGGTGAAAGGCTCAGGTGGTGATCTTGGGTCAATCAAAATGGATGGTTTCGCCACCCTTTACATGGACAAGCTTCGCAACTTGAAGGCACTTTACCGCGGCCTAGAGTTTGAAGATGAAATGGTTGCTTACCTGCCCCATTGCACCTTTAACCTAAACCCCCGAGCCGCTTCTATTGATACGCCCCTGCATGCTTACGTACCGGTGAGACATGTCGACCACATGCATCCAGATGCCATTATAGCGATTGCCGCGTCAAAGAACTCAAAAGAGCTCACACAGAAAATATTTGGCAGTGACATTGGTTGGTTGCCTTGGAAAAAGCCAGGTTACGAACTGGGCATGTGGTTAGAAAAATTTTGTTTAGACAACCCACATGCTAAGGGTGTCATTCTAGAGAGCCACGGCTTATTCACTTGGGCGAATGAGGCACACGAATGCTACAGCCTTACTATAGGGGTTGTTCAAAAAGCCATGAATTGGTTAGCCGTGAACGCTGAGGGTGTGCCTGCTTTTGGTGGTGCAAAGCACCAAAGCCTTGACGCAACTTACAGATATGGAGTTGCAGCACAGTTGATGCCTGCCATCCGTGGCATGGTGTCTGGCAAGCAACATATGGTTGGCAACTTTAACGACAGCAATGCCGTTTTAGAATTCGTCAACAGTGCTAATATGGAAGAATTAGCCGCGCTAGGAACATCTTGTCCTGATCACTTTTTACGCACAAAAATTAGGCCGCTGGTTGTGGACTTTAACCCAGCTATGCCCGATGTAACTGCAACCTTGGCAAGCCTAGACGATGCGATTTCCCAATACAGAATCGGTTATAGCGCCTATTATGGGCGCTGTAAGCATGATGACAGCCCTGCTCTTCGGGACCCCAATGCTATTGTTTACCTAATTCCGGGTGTTGGTATGATCACCTTCGCATCATCCAAAGCAACGGCGCGAATTTCTGGTGAGTTTTATATTAACGCCATCAACGTGATGCGTGGCGCATCATCAGTGTCGGAATATTGTGGCCTAGACGAGCAAGAAGCCTTTAACATTGAATACTGGTTACTAGAAGAGGCTAAACTGCAGCGCATGCCCAAGCCAAAAACGCTGGCTGGGCGAATTGCTTTAATTACTGGTGGTGCAGGTGGGATTGGTTTGGCCACAGCAGAACGTTACCTGCAAGAAGGCGCTTGTGTCATGCTCGCTGACATTGATGAAGCTGCCATTAAAGAAGCAGCAGAAAACCTCATTTCCCGCTACTCTGCAGACGTAGTTCGCACCGTTTTAATGAATGTTACTGATGAACAAGCCGTGGCTAATGCCTATACTCAAACTGCAGTAGAATTTGGTGGGGTTGATATTTTAGTTTCCAATGCTGGCATTGCCAGTGCGGCAGCGGTGGAGGACACTTCGTTGGAATTGTGGAATAAAAACATGTCGATTCTTTCCACTGGCTACTTTTTGGTGAGTCGGGAGGCTTTTAAAATGATGATTGCTCAAGACATGGGGGGTGCCATCGTGTTTATCGCTTCTAAAAACGGCTTGGCTGCGTCGCCAGGGGCTTCAGCCTACTGCACAGCTAAAGCCAGCGAAATCCATCTGGCACGATGTTTGGCTCTTGAAGGCGCACCAAAAGGCATTCGGGTAAATGTGGTCAACCCAGATGCAGTTCTTAGAGGATCAAAAATTTGGTCTGGGGATTGGCTGAAACAACGTGCAAACATTTATGGTAAGGACGAAAAAGAGGGCTTGGAAGAACATTACCGAGAGCGCTCATTGTTGAAACGTTCTGTATTTCCTGAAGATATTGCTGAGGCAGCCTATTTTCTTGCCAGCGAACGCTCATCTAAGTCTACTGGTAACATTATTAATGTTGATGCGGGTAACGTGCAGGCATTTACCCGTTAAAAAAAACCAAAAAAGCCACGCAGGGTTGCCAATTGTCGCCCCATAGCAAACTTATCTGGGAGCAAGTTCATGATAAAGCAAACGAGTATCGAACAATCTAACGAGTCTATCGAGCAGGAAATGCGCTCAAACTATCAAGCTCTTGGAGAGCATCTTGACCGCCGAAGCATCAACATAGACAAAATAAAAGCCAAGGTTTCAAAATACCAGGTGGCAGTTCCAAGTTGGGGCGTAGGTACAGGCGGCACACGCTTTGCACGCTTTCCTGGCCTTGGTGAACCCCGCCATATTTTTGACAAATTAGATGACTGTGGTGTGATTCAAAGTTTAACCCAAGCCACACCCTCTGTTTCCTTGCATATCCCCTGGGACAAAGCCAAAGCTTCAGATCTATTAGCAAAGGCACAAGAGAACAAGCTAACCTTTGACGCAATGAATTCGAACTGTTTCCAAGATCAAAAAGGCCAAGTGCATAGCTATAAATTTGGCTCATTGTCACACAGTAATGCTGCCACCCGTCAACAAGCCATCGATCATAACTTGGAATGTATCGAACTTGGACAGGCAATTGGTTCAAAAGCCCTGACAATTTGGGTGGGTGACGGCTCAAACTTCCCAGGTCAAACTAACTTTACCCGCCAATTTGAGCGCTACTTAGACAGCACCAAAGCAGTTTATGCTGGTCTGCCTGAGGATTGGAGATTATTTACCGAACACAAAATGTATGAGCCAGCCTTTTATTCTACTGTAGTTCAGGATTGGGGCACCAATTACATGATTGCAAAAGAATTAGGCGATCGTGCCTATTGTCTGGTCGATTTAGGCCACCACGCACCTAACGTAAACATCGAAATGATCGTTGCAAGACTCATTCAGTTTGGCAAATTAGGGGGCTTCCATTTTAACGACAGTAAATACGGGGATGATGATTTAGACACCGGATCCATTGACCCCTACCGCCTTTTCTTAGTTTTTAATGAGTTAGTTGATGCTGAAAATGTACCTGGTTTTGACCCTATGCACATGCTTGATCAAAGCCATAATGTCACCGATCCAATTGAAAGCCTCATGGTGTCTGCCATGGAAGTACAGCGGGCCTACGCTCAAGCCCTTTTAGTTGACCGAGTTGCCTTAGAAGGATTTCAAGACACCAATGACGCCCTAATGGCAACATCAACCCTAAAGGAAGCTTTCCGCACCGACGTTGAACCCATCCTAGCAATGGCCAGGTTTGAAAAGAATGGCGCCATCGATCCTGTATCTGCTTACCGTGCATCTGGGTATCGTGAAAAAGTATCGCATAATCGTCCGGCAGTCTCGGGCGCAGGTGGCGGAATCATTTGACCCCAAGATCAACAGATATTTACCTGTGCCGCATTCTTTATCATTATATTATCCGCTTAGCCTGCCTATGTGGTTTCACTTTAAACTGAGCATTTTTATGCGCCAGCAGAAGCCCTGGCAAAGCAATTGTAAACTAAACAAATACTCATATGACTATATGCCTAATAGTCTAATTGAGATTGCGACAGCAGCGGTTTGTTTATCAATTTTTTTGAAACATAAGCCATGCCGGTTCATCGATGAATAAAAAGCACTGAAAAATGAATGAAATACAAACTATGTAAATAAAGATATATAGTTTTAAGAAAATTAAACGCCAGTAAAAGAAATGTTTCATTAATCAGCACACATAAACGTGATCCAAAATAAAAGCATTAAACATGATAGTGCTTATATTAAAATTAAGATCACAAAAGAATCGGCGCAAGTTATATAACAGTGCAAAGCCGTTAATGTATTAAGCCCACACCTTATTCACAGAGCCCAAAGAGGCGCACTAGCAACCTGGCTTGCCATTATTCTTGGCTTTCTATTGGTGCTAGTGCTTTTGTAGGCTGCGGCCTAGGTCAAGTTAACATCCCATAATGACGAATGAATTCAATAATATCGCCCAAACCGTTTAGGGTTTTCAAGTTAGTGAAAACCCATGGCTTTTCGGGGCGCATGCGATTGGTATCAGCTTCCATGATGCCTAAGTCAGCTCCAACATAAGGGGCTAGGTCGGTTTTATTGATGACCAGTAAATCGGATTTAGTAATGCCTGGGCCACCTTTGCGAGGAATTTTTTCTCCTTCGCCTACATCGATAACAAAAATGGTAAGGTCTGCTAACTCCGGACTAAAAGTGGCGCTTAAATTGTCGCCTCCACTTTCCACAAATACAATGTCTAAATTTTTGTGGCGCCGGGCAAGGGTATCAATGGCAGCCAAATTCATAGACGCATCCTCTCGAATGGCTGTATGCGGGCATCCCCCTGTTTCCACCCCAATA
>CAWUTT010000031.1:0-14779 GCA_963925635.1 uncultured Pseudomonadales bacterium
TTATATGGCGCACTGCGTCATGACGTCTGAACGACCCGCCTCTTGGATGCGGGGCCGGGCCATCGCCAAGCACCTCATTCAATAAGAAAGCCTCAATGCTTACGCATTGGGGCTTTCTTATTAGGCCCTTGAAAGCCCTGATGTTACGATGAACTCCGCTCATATGGGTACCAAGAGCGCAGCTTGCTGCCGCCACACATTGCCGCCACACATGAGAGTGTAGGGTGACTCTAGGCGCCCCGTTGGTAAACCTTTTGAGCGGCGGCAACGCCACTGCCCAGTTTAATGTCATACCCTAGGTCTACCATGGTCATTTCTGCTGCCGCGATGCCAGATAAAGCCATAATATCGGTCATCGCTCCTAAATGGCCAATGCGAAATAGCTTACCCGCCATTTTTCCTAAGCCGCCACCAAAAGACACACCATAGGCCTTATAGGCATGCTGGGTGATCAAATTAGCGTCCTTACCTTCAGGTACCATGATTGCGGTGACCGTATCAGAGTATAGTTCTGGCGTTTGTGCACACAGCTCAAGGCCCCAGGCTTTTACCGCAGCTCTTACCCCTTGAGCAATACGGTGGTGGCGGGCATACACATTGTCCATGCCCTCGTTCAATAACAGCTCAACACTGGCCTTTAGACCACTGAATAACTGTAACGGTGGTGTGTAGGGGTAACTGCCGATTTTATTCGCATTAGCCATGTCATTATAGTCAAAGAAACAACGGGGCAGGGTGGCAGTCTGGGTTGCCGCCATGGCTTTAGGGCTCACACCCACTATGGCAAGGCCAGTATTCAACATAAAGCCTTTCTGGGCGCCGGTAATAGCAATGTCTACCCCCCAAGCGTCCATTTGAAAGTCCATACTGGCCAGTGAACTCACCGCATCCACCATTAATAAAGCCTTGTGGTTGGCATTATCCATAGCCTTGCGCACCCCATGTACGTCACTTTTTACCGCCGTCGCTGTTTCGTTGTGAGTCACTAGCACTGCCTTAATATGGCCTTGCTGATCAGCTTTTAATCGACGGGCAAACTCATCAACAGGAACGCCTGTGCCCCATTCACAATCAACCACTTCTACGTCTAAACCAAAACGCTGACAAAGATCAATCCAGCGTTGGCTAAACATGCCGTAACAGGCGATGAGGACCTTGTCACCGGCGCATAAAGTATTACTTATTGCACCTTCCCAGCCCCCAGTGCCCGTTGCTGAAAACAGCAACACTTGACCAGTTTCAGTTTTAAAGACCTTTTTTAGATCGTTAAGCAGTGGCAGATAATCATCTGCAAAATCGGGCGCTCGATGGTCAAAGTTACTCACCGACATGGCGGCTTTTAAAACATCGGGAGTGTTGGTAGGTCCTGGGATGAAAATGGGGTTTTGCTGGTGCATGATGATGGCCTTTGGTTTATTTTATTCACTCCCAGTTTGAACAAACAATGGTGATTAAACAATTTTATTGGAAAAATAATCCAATAATGAATTTAATATATAACAAGCTGAAAAATATAGAGATAAATTATTCCAATTTCTATAGTATATTATTATTGAAAAATTAATTTAATGCTAATTGAGTATGATTCCAAGTTTTATGACAATTGATACGCGTTACATGACAGCCCATGCAACGCAGATTTTTTATAGGAGATGTAGATGATGGAAGTTAAGCGAGGCCGTGGTAGGCCGAGATTGGCGTTGGCAGATACCGATGTACCCACGGTACAAGCCCTAGACCGAGGCATATTATTACTTCAAGCTTTGGCCCAACATCATGCGGTGAGCTTAACTGACCTCGCCTTGCAGGTTGGTATGCCTGCTTCAAGTGCCCATCGATTACTCATCACATTACAGCAACATGACTTCGTAGATTTCGACGAAAACACTCAACTGTGGCAAGTGGGGATTGAAGCATTTCGTGTAGGGAGCGCCTATCTGTTTCGTACTAACTTATTGGAAGCCGCGCGGCAGCCATTACGGGATCTTATGGAAATGACGGGTGAGACTGCAAATTTGGCGGTTATTGACAAGGCAGAGGTGGTGTTTGTAGCCCAGGTTGAAACGACCAACCCCATTCGGGCTTTTTTTAGCGCAGGCACTCGATCCTTAATGCACTCTTCTGGCATTGGCAAAGCCTTGCTGGCACAAATGCCAAGACCCAAGCTAGAGGCCCTCTTGCAGAGGTCGGGTTTGCCTAAATACACTCAACAAACCTTAACCACACCTACAGCACTTTATGCAGACCTTGCCGCAACGGCAAACAGAGGTTGGTCTTACGATCAGGAAGAACGTTATGACGGCATGAGTTGCATAGGCGCAGCTATACGCAACGCTCACGGTGATCTGGTTGGCGGTATTTCTGTATCAGGTCCTAGTGTGCGCTTTGATCCGTTACAAGTGGCGTTGATTGGATTTAAGGTCAAGGCTGCTGCAGATCAAGTCACGCTCACCTTAGGTGGCAAAGTATCCTAACACCAGTACCTAGGCGCTTATTCAGGTATTATTTTGTCAATAAAGGCTTTAATCACGGGGACTAACTTAGCCTCCTTTAAACACACTAAATGCTCAATCACTTGCAGTTTAGTGTCGCGGATATGGATGGGCTGTAAGCGCTGATCCAAGGTGAGCTCTCCGGCTTGGATAATACCGACGCCTAACCCTAGAGCAACAGCCTCGCGCAGGCCCTCGCTACTGCCTATCTCCAGTACTTGCTGGCTAACAATATGATGACGGCGTAACTCTTGCTCAAATAAGGAACGTGTATAAGAGCCAGTTTCTCGGATGATGAGTCGTTGACCTTCTATTTCACTAAGGGCCACATTGCGGCGTGTTGCCCATGGGTGGCCCTTGCTAACAAAAAAAATAATTTCATCCAGCCGAAAAGAAGTCGATATTAAACGCTCGTCACGACTCGGCTCGGGCATGATGCCTATGTCAACGTGTCCTTCGATCAGCTGTTGAGACACCCACTGGGTATTACCAAAATCCATCGCCACTTTTATACCCGGATGTTGACTTGAAAAGTCTTTGACCAAAGGCATAATTAAAAAGGGGCTGTCGGCGGCAATGCGCAACTGCCCATTTAACATGCCGCGAGAGCTGGACAATAATTGCTCCATTTCCACTTCTGTTGCATGTTGGCGCCGAGTCAATTGCAATAATGCCCGTCCCATCGCGGTGAGGACCACACCTCGCCCATGACGCTTAAATAACTTAACGCCAAAACGCTCTTCTAAACCCTTAACATGATCTGACAAGGTGGGTTGAGTGAGGTGTAAGCTAACGGCGGCTTTAGTGAAGCTGCCTTGGGTTGCCACCGCATGAAAGGCCTTCAAATGTGAATAATTAATAGATAATTCCTATATTTATTATACAAAATATCGACTTGTTCTTTATATTGCCTATCTTTTACACTCTTGGGAATAGTTAAGGCAGGGTTTTATACCTTGGTTAATAAATCACTTTCATTTCTACTGGATTATTTTGCAAAGAAGGACTCATGACAGCTAAACAAGACATTAAAGTAAATGGGCGGTTTTATAAATGGCCAGATAGGCCTGTGGTGGCGGTGTGTATTGATGGATCCGAACCTGCTTATATTGAGGAGGCAGTCAAGGCTGGGGTGATGCCTTGGACTGAAAAAATTATTAACGGTCAGGGGTCAGACCTACGCTGTGATTGTGTGGTGCCCAGTTTTACCAACCCCAACAACATGTCTATTGCTACCGGGGTGGCACCCGAGGTGCATGGCATCTGTGGTAACTTTTATTACGATGCAGAAAACGATCGTGAAGTGATGATGAATGAACCACATCTAATGCGTGTGGGCACTTTGTTTAGTGCCTTTCAGCAGGCAGGTGCCAAAGTTGTCATCGTTACCGCTAAAGATAAACTGCGCAGAATGTTAGGCCACGGTCTGAGCTTTGGGGATGGCTCAGGGGTGTGCTTTTCGTCGGAAAAAGCCGATGTGGCCAGTCTTTCTGAGCATGGTATCGAAGGGGTTGTAGAGCTTGTTGGTAAAGAGGTGCCATCGGTCTATAGCGCTGAGCTGTCTGAATTTATCTTTGCTGCGGGTGTGAAGTTAATGCAAACCATGCGCCCAGATATCATGTACTTGTCGACCACAGATTATATTCAACATAAATTTGCGCCGGGTAGCGAGGGTGCGAACGCCTTCTATGCCATGATGGACGGCTATTTTGCGCAACTGGAGAGCTATGGTGCGCGCATTGCTTTAACGGCTGACCATGGTATGAATGTTAAACATGACGCCAGCGGTGAGCCCGATGTGATTTACCTACAAACTGAACTCGACACTATGCTCGGTGTGAATGAAGCGCGGGTGATCTTACCTATTACAGATCCCTATGTTGTGCACCATGGTGCTTTAGGCTCCTTTGCGACGGTTTACCTGAGTCAGGCTAATCGTCTTAAAGTGTTATCTCATTTACAGTCTATGGACGGCATTGAAGGGGCCTTTGATAACGCCACTGGTTGTGAAAAGTTTGGCTTACCACCAGATCGGATGGGCGACTTGATCGTGGTCAGCAGTAAAAATAAAGTACTAGGCACAACCGCTGAACGTCATGATCTATCGGGTTTGGACGTGCCTTTGCGATCTCACGGAGGCATCTCAGAACAATGTGTGCCGCTGATCGTGAGTCAAGTGGTGACGGGCATTGCCACAGATCGGCCTCTACGTAATTTTGATATCTATGACGTGGTGCTCAACCACGCGCAAGGCTAGGAGCTAGCAACATGAATATGGTTAATAGAACATTACCAGAAGTGCGTCATGAACTCATGCGGATTGCTGGACGTAAAGTGGCGGGTGATACGGGTAAAACCCTCGATGTGCATTACCCCTACACTAACCAGGTGATTGGCACAGTGCCTAGAGCGAGCCGTGCCCAAGTGGCGGAAGCTTTTGCTATAGGTGCAGCTTATAAATCTAAATTGACACGTTATGAACGGCAACAAATATTATTTCGTACGGCGGTTGCCCTTGATGCCAGAAAAGATGAAATTTCAGATCTCATTACCTTGGAAACGGGGCTTTGTAAAAAGGACTCTTTGTACGAAGTAGGCCGGGCTTATGATGTGTTTATGCTCGCCGGACAAATGTGTATTCAGGATGATAGCCAAGTGTTTTCATGTGATCTGACACCGCATGGCAAACAGCGAAAAATATTCACACTACGTCAGCCATTAAGGGTGATTTCTGCCATTACACCCTTTAACCACCCACTCAATATGGTGGCTCATAAAATAGCCCCGGCAATTGCCACCAATAATTGTGTGGTGTGTAAACCCACAGAATTAACCCCTTTAACGCCACTGCTATTGGCCGATATCCTCTATGAGGCAGGCTTGCCAGTGGAAATGTTATCTATGGTCACTGGTTTACCCGCAGACATTGGTGATGAAATGATCACTAATCAACACATAGAACTGATCACTTTTACGGGGGGCGTTCCGGTGGGTAAGCACATTGCCAAAACCGCAGGCTATAAGCGCCATGTGCTCGAACTAGGGGGTAACTCTCCGTTGATTATTATGGAAGATGCAGACCTAGATAAAGCCGCCGAACTGGCCGTTGCTGGAGCCACTAAGAATTCTGGTCAACGCTGCACAGCAGTTAAACGCATTATCTGTATTGACTCAGTGGCGGATGATTTTGTGTCATTACTGGTGCAAAAAGCCCGCAAAATAAAATACGGTGACCCGATGGACCCAGATACCGACCTGGGCACAGTGATTAGTGAAACCTCGGCTAAGTTATTCCAACAAAGGGTGCATGATGCGATCGAAAAAGGTGCACAACTGCTTTACGGTGATGACCGACAAGGCGCACTTTACTCACCTACGGTGTTGGATCATGTGCCCTATACCTGTGAGTTAGTGCAAGAAGAAACCTTTGGACCACCCATTCCAGTGATTCGAGTTAAAGACATCGATGAGGCTATTGCCGTGGCTAACTCAACAGCCTTTGGTTTGTCAGATGGGGTCTGTACTAACCGTTGGGACTATATTCAACGCTTTATTGAAGAGCTCGATACGGGCACAGTAAATATTTGGGAAGTGCCTGGCTATCGCATAGAAATGTCGCCCTTTGGCGGTATCAAAGATTCAGGTATGGGCTATAAAGAAGGTGTTATTGAAGCGATGAAGAGCTACACCAACCTAAAAACCTACTCATTACCCTGGTGATTAAAGCTCTAGATCTTGGCAGGACTTAGTCGGGAGGCTATTTATGCAGGTTGCAGACCTTAATAAGATTGAAAATCCGTATTTGTTGTTAACCCCAGGGCCATTGTCTACGACCCATACGGTGAAGCAAAAAATGTTGCGAGACTGGTGTACTTGGGATAAAGATTATAACCAGATCGTACAGAAAATACGCAATCAATTAGTCAAGCTAGCCACGGCTCAAGAAGGTTATACGGCTACCCTTATGCAGGGCAGTGGTACTTTTAGTGTGGAAGCGACGATTGGCTCAGTCATCCCCGAAAACGGTAAATTGGTGGTGCTTGTTAATGGTGAGTACGGCCGCAGAATTGTGCAAATTGCCAACAAGTTGGGTATCAATACTGTTGCTATCGATAGTGGAGAGTTAGCCGCTGCGGACCCCCAAGCGCTAGCCACACTGCTGCAACAAGATAAGCACATCACCCATGTGGCGATGGTGCACTGCGAAACCACAACCGGCATGCTCAACCCACTCAAAGCTATTGGCGAAATTGCCCATCAATATAACAAGGTATACATTGTTGACGCCATGAGTAGCTTTGGCGGTATCACCATTGACATGGCAGAGTTGCATATTGATTTTTTGATTAGCAGCGCTAATAAATGTATTCAGGGCGTGCCTGGTTTTGGTTTTGTAGTGGCCAAATATTCGAGTATGAGTGCCATAGCCGACTGGTCTCGCTCTGTAAGTCTTGATCTATATGACCAATGGCGGTGCATGGAAGACCATCTGGGTAAGTGGCGTTTCACATCGCCCACCCATGTAGTGCGGGCCTTTGCTGAAGCGTTGAAGGAACTCGAAGCAGAAGGGGGAGTGGGTGCTAGGCAACAGCGATATTACGAGAACCAGCATACCCTAGTCACTGGCATGCAGCGCTTGGGGTTTGAATGTTTGCTGGATGCTAAATTACAGTCATCCATTATCACCTCCTTTCATAACCCTCAGCATGCCAATTATAAGTTTAATACTTTCTATGATCTGCTCAAGCACAAGGGGTTTGTGATTTATCCTGGCAAGGTCTCGAAAGCGGATTGTTTTCGCATTGGCACTATAGGTGACGTCTGGCCAAGTGACATCGATAAGTTTATTGCGGCTGTGGAAACGGCAATGTATTGGCGTACTGATTAGTTTAATTCATAACCGACATTATTAATTTCTAATTGCGGTTTGGTAGTTGTTCAATTAGATTGTAAGAATGTACCTCAGATTATTAGTCATCTAAACAGGGGTATTGTGTGTTTGAAATGAATGGATAAGCTGGCGAGCCAGTGCTGCAGGATGTAATTATTACTTTGACCTATTGCTGTCATTTTTATTTGACACACTAAACGTAGTCATATTGTTGCCATGTTTTGGCACCATAATTTTAATAATAACGTGTAAAGGAACAATTATGAAAACTTTCGTTTATCCTGGAGCAGCCTTGCTCGCTCTGGTCAGTGGTGCAGCGGCTGCGGCCAATTGCCCGCCGGTCACCGTAGCTGACCCCATGGGCGTTGGAGCGGGTGCTTATCCACAGCAATTTGAATTATCAGAGTTTGAGTCCTTAGCTAACTGCTCCTTGTCCTTTACTGGCAACCCCCAAGCGGCTTCGCTCAACGCTCGTATTAGGGGTAATGGTTCGTTACCTTCTCTAGCCAAACGTTTGCCATCAGAGCCATTAGTAGTGGCGCCTTACGATACTGTTGGCAGCTATGGTGGTACTTTGGATGTGTTATCCAACGCCACAGAAGCAGGCACTTCAGACTTTCTTTCGGTACGCCACGTTAACCTCGTTCGGTTTTCAGATGATTTACAAACCATAGTGCCTAACGTAGCCAAAGGCTGGGTTTGGAATGCCGACTTTACTCAGCTAACCTTCACTTTAAGGGCTGGACACAAATGGTCCGACGGCGCACCATTTACTTCGGCTGACGTTAAATACTGGTACGACAATATTGCCTTGAATAGCGATATTATGTCCAAGCCTAAAGATTATGTTTTGGTTGCTGGTGAACGCATGACGGTAGACACACCCGATGCAGTGACCGTGATATTCAATTTACCTGCGCCTAAGCCTGGTTTGTTGGCCCACTTTGCCACGTCTTTTGCGCAAGGTTTCCAGCCTATGCATTTCCTTGGCCAATGGGATCCCAAGCTTAACGACGATGCAGATGCCAAAGCCAAAGCCGCAGGCTTTGAAAATGGTTTAGCAGTTATCGCCGCTTACTTTGGTAATTCAGACTGGACTGACACACCGTCGCCACTGCTTAATAGCCCAGATAAGGTGGCTAAGTTACCCGCAGACGTAGTACCTACTCTAGAGTCACACATCACTATAGCAGACACCACAGAAGGTCGACATTTAGTGGCTAACCCCTATTTCTTCCAGGTGGATACTGCGGGTAATCAACTGCCTTACATTAGTGAGCAGGATGAAGTTTACATTAACGAGAACGAAGTTAGGATTCTTAAGCTAGTAAACTCTGAAGTCGATTATAAGGCCCAGTCCTTGCAGTTGGCGTCAGCACCATTATTGCTGGAAAATCAGGAAAAGGGTGATTACACCGTTGAACTGAAACCAGAAATCACCATTGCTACCTTTTCCTTTAACGTCACTTCAGCCGATCTAGAGAAGCGTAAAGTATTTGGCGACTTGCGCTTCCGTAAAGCCATGTCGGTCGCGATGAACCGAGATGAAATCAACGAAACAGGTTTCTTTGGTATGGGCGAACCACGCCAGTACATTGGTTTTTCTCCAGCTCCCAGCTTTGTTGATCCTAAGTGGGCCAGTTATATGACCCAGTATGATCCTGCTATGGCCAATTCATTGTTAGATGAAATGGGTATGAAGGATATGGATGGTGACGGTTTCCGTGAACTTCCAAATGGCGACAGGCTAGTTATCAATTTACAATATTCTGTTCAAGGTTTAGCAGGTCAAGTGGTTGAGATGGTTGGCCAGAACTGGGCTGAAGTGGGCATTCAAAGTACGGTGAAAGAAGTGACACCAGACGAGTATCGTTCGGCTCAGTCTTCCAACGCACTTGATGTAACCATGTGGCGCAAGAGCCAGCCAATGGGTATTGTGTTAGGTAATAACGAGCTTTGGGTACCTCCCTTTGAAAACTACTTTGGTATTCGTACCGGTATGCTTTGGGCTGAGTGGGTTGACAGTGAAGGCGCCAGCGGTGTTGAACCACCTGCTTACGTTAAGCAGTTAATTCAAGATATCAATGAGTTCCAATCTACCCCTGCAGGCACGGCTAAGTCCGATGCCTTGGGTGCTAAAATGGTAGAAGCGATGGTCTCAAACTTACTCTTTATTGGTACTGTTCAGGCGCCTGCGCCTATTTACCATCGTAATGTGTTGAAGAACTTTACTGAGTTTAAAACACAGTCATACGAGTATTATCGGACTTATCCATACCGCGCCACCCAGTGGTTCTTAGACGAATAAGTAAGGTCTAGTTAAGTCGGCTGTGGAGTGCGCAATGCTCTCCACAGCCATTAGTGTTTAGTTTTCGGGCTTATAAATCCATACATGTGTTAGGCTTAAAGCCAACAATAATAATTAATTTCACTATTTCTGCTCCATACAGTTAGTGCAGAAATCTTTATCATGGGGCTCAGCGAATTAATGCTACAACTTGCTCGTTTTACCTTGATACGTGCTTTGCTGGCGATTTTTACCCTCATTATCGTCTCCTTCATTGTTTTTACACTCATGGAAATGGTGCCTGGCGATTGTGCTGAGCGTTACTTGGCCTTTAAAAATACTCAAGGTAGTGGTATTTCTGTTGCGGACATTGATGCAGAGCGGGTCCGTTTGGGCCTAGATCAACCTTATCTTCAGCGCTGGTTCTCTTGGATAATAAATGCATTCCAAGGCGAGTTTGGCGACAGTTGTATATTGCGGGTTAATATTAGTCAGTTGTTAGGCCAAAAATTTTGGTTTAGCCTAGGCTTATGCTTAGCCGCTTTATTATTGGCCTATGCCATTGCCATTCCTGTTGGCATATTAGCGGCCACATCAAAAAATGCAATTCTTAACAACTCATTGCGATTAGTGAGCTATTTAGGTTTGGCATTACCTAACTTTCTGTTGGCGTTGATGATTATGTTGTTTTCTACGGTTTACTTTGGAGATAGTTTGACCGGCCTATTCTCTAAAGAATATCGAGATGCCCCCTGGTCTGTGGACCGTCTGTTAGACTTTTTAGGCCATGCCTGGTTACCCATCTTTATTCTTGGTTGGTCGGCCACAGCGTTTGCAATTCAAACGGTGCGTGCACTCATGTCAGATGAGATTGGCAAACTCTATGTGACTGCGGCAGCGGCCCGTGGCGTTTCTGGGCGCCATTTACTCATGCGCTATCCAGCTCGGCATGCCCTGAGCCCCATTATTAACTCTTTGGGATTTGACCTTAACCGGATTTTCAATGAGCTGCCTATTGTTGCCCTAATTTTGACTTTAACTGAAGCGGGCGCTTTATTAATTGATGCCTTGGCACGCTCCAATGACCAACAATTAGCGGGGGCTATTATTTTCTTGCTCACAGCCAGTATTGTGGCTATAAATTTTGTGACGGATATCTTCCTGGCCCTCACTGATCCGCGCGTTCGTCGCAGTATAGTAGGGTGAAGAAGATGACAGATTTAGCGGTTAATGTAGACCAAAAAGTTAAAGAAGCCTATTTTACAGCCTCTCAAGGGCAACTGATTTGGCAACGATTTAAACGCAATAAGTCGGCTTTAGCTGGGGCTTGGGTGCTGATCATCTTGGTACTGTCGGGTATTTTTGCACCTTTTTTGACCCCTTACGACCCTACTATTGCTGGGCGGGATAAGAGCTATCAAAATGGGGCCCCGCAAATCCCTTCTTTTTGCGATGATAATGGTTGCTCGATACGTCCGTTTATTTATACCTATGAGCGAACGCGCTCAATAAAAACTAACTTTCGCTGGGTTACTGAAGAAGATGCCAGTTTGGAAGGACGTCGTTATGTGCAATTTTTTAACCAAGGTACTGAGTACAATTACTTTAAGTTTTATCTCGATTTTCCAGGGAAAGCTGCCGACATAAACTTTAAGGGTTTTAATTTTACCACCCATTTGTTTGGTGTAGACAAAGGTATGATTCATATTTTTGGCACTGACAGTGCGGGTAAGGATATTTACTCTCGCACCCTCACTGCGATTAATACCTCCATGGCAGTGGGTACTATTGGCGTGCTTATTGCCTTTGTATTGGCGCTCGTGATTGGTGGTATTGCTGGTTATTATGGTGGCTGGATTGATTCTCTACTACAAATGATCACAGATGCGGTGCGCACCATTCCCAGTATTCCATTATTTATGGCGTTAGCGGCCTTTATCCCAGATGTATGGAGTGCAGAGGCTCGTTTCTTTTTCATCTCTATGGTGCTCGGACTCATCGGTTGGCCTACTTTAGCCCGTCGTATTCGTACCCACTTGCTGACGGAGCGCAATCAGGAATATGTGCTTGCCGCTCAACTTTGTGGTGCTTCACCCGCGCATGTTATCCGCCGCCATCTGTTACCCAGTTTTACCAGCTATATTATCGTTGATCTGGTGATCTCCTTCCCTTACATGGTGCTTTCGGAAACGGCTTTGAGTTTTATTGGTTTAGGCCTTAAGGAGCCGGTTAACTCGTTGGGCGTTATGTTGCAAAATGTCACCAGTGCGGACGTGTTATTAAACTATCAGTGGTACTTTATCCCAGTTATATTTTTTATTGTGTTGGTGTTGGCGTTTGTCTTCGTTGGTGATGGCTTGCGTGATGCCGCTGACCCCTATGCGGATACTAACAAATGAGTCGTTTACTTGATGTAGAAAATTTGACCCTTGATTTTGATACGGATGAAGGCCGTATCACCGCCGTTGATGGTGTGTCTTTTAGCCTTGAAGCTGGTGAAGTCATGGGCTTAGTAGGCGAAAGTGGTTATGGAAAATCAGTCACCGCCAAGGCATTAATGAAACTTAATGCCAGTAATGCGATCTATGGTGAACACAGTAAAATAACCTTACATTTAGATGATGGACCCGTGGATATTCTGTCCTTGCGCACGGCCAAAGAGTTGCAAGTGGTGCGTGGCAGAGCCATTTCTATGATTTTCCAAGAGCCTATGGCAAGCTTTGCGCCAGCCATTACCATTGGAGCTCAAATGGTAGAGCAGTTATTAATCCACACCAGCATGAGTGCGCTTAAGGCTCGTGAGGTCTCTATAGAGATGCTCAATAGGGTGGGTATTTCTGATGCTAGCACTCGCTTCAAACAATATGCCTTTGAATTGTCTGGTGGCATGCGCCAAAGGGCGATGATCGCTATGGCATTATCTACTAGGCCCAAATTACTTATTGCTGACGAACCCACAACGGCTCTTGACGTCACTATTCAAGCTCAAGTGATTGACCTGATGAAGGATCTCGTTAAAGATTTTGGCATGGGTATTGTGTTTATTACCCACGACTTGGGTGTCATTGCGCAAACGGCGGATACCGTGGCTGTGATGTACCTTGGTCGAGTGATCGAAAAAGGCCCTGTGCGCCAGGTTATTGGTAATCCGTCCCACCCTTACACCCAAGGCTTAATCAAGGCATTACCCAGACTGGACGATTTAGACACGCCATTAACGCCCATTCCAGGGGATATACCGTCGCCTTTAGAACGCCCCAGCGGTTGTGTTTTTAGTACTCGCTGCAGTCGCTTTTTAGGTCCCCAGTGCAGTGCAGTTACGCCAAGCTTTACGCCCATTTCTGATGACCATATGGTAGCTTGTCACCTATACCAACAAGATCAGGAAGGAACTTAAAATGAAGCCAGAGGTGTTAATTTCTGCGACCAATGTTTCTGTTCACTACCCTATTAGCGGCACTAAGCTGTTTGGTCCAAAGCCAGTTGTGCGAGCGGTTGAAAACATTAGTTTACAAATTACCAAAGGTAGCTTTTTTGGTTTGGTTGGTGAATCAGGTTCAGGTAAAACCACCTTGGGTCGGGCCTTGTTAAAGGCTGCACCGATTACTAGTGGTGTAGTGAATTTTAATGATGGCGAGGTGAACTATAGCTTATCCAATATGGATGCTAAGCAGCTCAAAGACTACCGTTCTAGATCACAATTGATTTTTCAGGACCCTTATGCGGCCTTGAGCCCTCGCATGACGGTGCGAGACATCATTGCTGAGCCCCTTGAAATTATGAAGCTGACGTCATCACGGGAAGAAACCGATAAAAAAGTGCGAGAAATTGCAGCCAAGTGCCGGCTTAATTTGGAGCACCTACGTCGTTTCCCCCATGCTTTTTCTGGTGGTCAACGGCAGCGTATATCCATAGCAAGGGCCTTAGTTTCTGAGCCTAAATTTGTGGTGGCAGATGAAAGTGTAGCGGCGCTTGATGTTTCCATTCAAGCAGATGTGTTAAATTTATTGAAAGAAATTCAACAAGACATGGGCCTAACATTCTTATTTATTAGCCATGATCTGAGTGTGGTTGCCCATGTTTGTGACCATGTGGCAGTGATGTATTTTGGTCGTTTGGTAGAAACTGCACCGACCCGTGAATTATTCAATAACCCGCGTCATCCTTATACCAAGGCATTGCTGTCTGCCATTCCTTCACTGGACCCTGATGCGAAAAACATGGCACAAAAATTAGAAGGTGAAATACCATCGCCCACCAACCCGCCTCCAGGCTGTAAATTTCAGACTCGATGTCCTCATGCCATCGATGTTTGTCGGCGCGATGAGCCGCAATTGGAACAAGTGGGTGGAGAACATAATGTGGCCTGCCATCGATGGCAAGACTTGGCCTAGGGCTTACTTTGCAGCATTAATGAACTGAACTCAACTGACCGGGTGATCAATACCCATTGAGTACTGTTAAGGCCGCTTGATGCAGAGCCGGTGTGGCCGCTGCGACCACCAGACCATTCCAACCCTCCTTCAACTCCTTGCCTTGCCAATCAGTAATCACGCCGCCAGCGCCCTTGACCACTGGAATTAACGCCATGATGTCGTAGTAATGCAGGTCACCTTCCACCACTAAGTCGATTTGACCTGAAGCTAGCAACCCATAGCTGTAGCAGTCGCCCCCAAACCTGCGCAGATAAACCAGATTACTCAATGTTTCAAATTGATTTAATTGGGCTGCATTAAACATGTCAGGTTCAGTACAATAAAGGGTGGCATGGGCCAACTGTTGGACTTTTGAGACACTGCAGTGGGTGCCATTGCAGGTGGTGTTTTCACCTATAGTGCCAATCCAACGTTCATCAAGAATGGGCATATCAATGACGCCAATTTTAGGCTGTTGATAGTGAGTGATACCAATTAAGGTGCCAAAAGTGGGCATGCCAGAAATAAAGCTTTTGGTGCCGTCAATGGGATCGATGACCCAAGTATAATCGGCCAGGTTATAGTGGGTCCCATGTTCTTCACCGATGATGCTATGCTCTGGATGGCGCTGGCTAATAATGTGGCGAATTTGGCTTTCCACTATGCGGTCAGCCTCCGTCACAGGGCTAGCGTC
>CAWUTT010000032.1:0-9029 GCA_963925635.1 uncultured Pseudomonadales bacterium
CAGTCTTTTCAAGGTGACATGCGTTATATCGCCAGCACCCTTAAAAGTGTTTACGCGGCTGACCAAGTGGCTATAGTGCCAGGTTCGGGTACTTTTGGTATGGAAGCGGTGGCGCGTCAGTTTGCTACCGGTCAAAAAACCTTGGTCATCCGTAATGGTTTCTTTAGTTACCGTTGGACTCAAATTTTAGAAATGGGCAGTATTTGTTCTAGCTCCACGGTGCTCAAAGCACGCCAAGCAAAAACCGGTGATCAAGAAGCCTTTGCACCAGCGCCCATTGAAGAAGTATTAGCAACGATTGCTAGCGAAAAACCAGCCGTCGTGTTTGCCCCCCATGTCGAAACTTCGGCAGGTATTATTTTACCCAACGATTATATTAAAGCGGTAACTGATGCAGTGCATGCTGTGGGTGGTATCTTTGTATTAGATTGTATCGCTTCAGGTTGTTTGTGGGTAGACATGAAAGCCATGGGTGTAGACGTGTTAATTAGCGCGCCACAGAAGGGCTGGAGTGGTTCACCTTGCTGTGGTTTGGTGATGATGAGTGAACAGGGTGTGGTGGCGCTTGAAGCGTCTACCAGCACTAGCTTTGCTTGCGACCTTAAAAAATGGCGTGACATCATGGCCGCCTACGAAAATGGTGGCCATGCCTACCATGCGACTCTGCCTACAGATGCCATTGCTGCGTTTGCTGCAGTCATGCGTGAGACTGAAGCCTATGGCTTTGATAAGGTGAAGTCTGAGCAGCAAGAATTAGGCGACGCAGTGCGAGCTTTATTGGCCTCTAAAGGCATTAAAAGTGTGGCTGCTGAAGGCTTTGGTGCACCTGGCGTAGTGGTGAGCTACACCGAAGACACCGCCATTCAGAATGGTAGTAAGTTTGCTGCTTTAGGCATGCAAATTGCTGCGGGTGTGCCTTTAGTGTGTGACGAACCCGAAGGCTTCCGTACCTTTCGCTTAGGTTTGTTTGGGCTTGATAAGTTGCATAACGTGGAGCGTTGCGTGGCTACCTTGGATGAGGCTTTGAGCCAAGTTATTTAAGGTTATATCGCCAAGTCATACCCAAAAAGCCCGCCATGCGGGCTTTTTTAATGCCGGTAACTAAAGTATGCCTAAATCTAAACTGGCGGTCATATATTGGCCCATGTCGAAACAGTGTTGCGTAAACTCCGGCTGCCATTGCCCCTTGCAAACCAACACCGGCTGCGCCAAATTCCAACGTAAACCAGAACAAATAGACGCCACGGCCCGCTGCGTTCCCGTGCCATCTAAACCTGCACGAATAACTAAGGCGTAGGGCAAGCCCTGCTTCAACTCGAGTACTGGATAGTACACCCGATCGAACCAGTCTTTAGTAGCGCCCGCCATATAACCCAGGTTTTCCGTGGTCAGTATAATTACTGCATCAGCCTGCAATAATTGCTCGGGCTGACACTCCAATGGCGCCACAATCGACAGGCACACCTGGTCTGCCTGTGCCGCGTGACTGCCGGCCACAAAGGCGCTAACCATGCTCTGGGTGTTGGTCGATGGCTGGTGGGCCACAAGTAGTAATTTTTTGTGCATGGCAACAGTGTAGCAGACCTCGATATAGGTATCTGCTAGACTTAAAGGCAATAGTTAACAATCTGGGTTTTTGATCATGACACAATTTATAGTGACTTATTTGGGTGGCAACCAACCGGCAACGGCAGACGAGGGCCGTGCCCATTTTGCTAAATACATGCAGTGGATTAATGCTTTGGGTGAGGCCGTTATAAGCGCTATGAACCCACTCAAAGATACCCATCACATCGCCCCAGATGGCACTGTTTCCAGTACCATAGGCACTGGCATGTCAGGCTTCACTATTATCGAAGCCGCTTCTATTGAAGCAGCTGTAGAAATCACCAAAGCCTGCCCCTTTTTAGACATTGGGGGCAGCTTAGAAGTGTCTGAATTGGTGCAAATGCCAAGCTAAACTAAGCTAGCCCTTACTGGCACCATCCTCTACTAGGGTGTGCAGGCCACACTCACGTCCTGCTTCGGCCTTGGTGGGGTCGAAGTAGCGGGTTTCGTCAGGCAAACCGTGCTTGGCTAAATAAGCCTGCATGTCCTGCAAACTCCAATCTAATAACGGTGACACCTTAATGGTACCGTTAGGGCCATGGGCTACAGTGTGCATTTGCTGGCGTAACTGGCTTTGCTCGCGTCGCAGGGCAGTAAGCCAAACTTCAGGTGCTAGCTCTTCCATGGCGCGTTTAAAGGGGGCCAGCTTAAACTGCTGAGTAAATTCGGCATGGGCTGCATCGTCTATGCTTGGAATACCCCCCATCACCGCATCTCGCCGGGCGGCACTTACGGCGGGTGTATGCACCACTAGGTTTAACTCCAACTGCTTGATCACCTGCTCTGCAAAGGCGTAGGTTTGGGGCATGTTATAACCAGAGTCTATCCACAGCACCTGAGTGTTTGCAGCCACTTGCTTAACCATGTGTAATAACACGGCCTCTTGGGGCCCAAAGTTGGTGGTGACTAAGGTTTTTCCACCCAATCCTAAGGCCCATTGCACCACTTCTTCTGCGCTGCTGGAAGCCAATTGGTGGTTGGCTCTTGGCAGGTTGAGGGCGGCCAAATCATCATTAGCTGAAATAGTAGAGGCGACTGTAAGTTCTGAAATCATGCCCGCAGCGGCCGTTGCATGGCTGATCTTATCAATCAATATAAATGATCCTAAGCCTTTGCTGTGTTTGAATTCAGAGGCTGGAATGGGTGCGTCTAAGTGCAGTTCTACTAAACCGATTTCATTCAGCCTTAGGGTGTTATTTGAATGTCGTTCTAGGGTGTTAACGTTAATTTGGTGGTGAATTTTTTTAACCTGTGCATTAATGCGTTTACTACCCAGTTTTAATTCGTAGTCGCGGTTTAGGCTCAAGGCATGTTGATCCATCCACACTAGGTTGGCTGACATCTGCTGAGCACTCACCGTATGGGGTGCACTGTGTGCATGCACTAAGGTATCACCCCGGGAAATGTCAATTTCATGGGTCAAGGTGACCGTAATTGCCATTGGTGCAAAGGCTTGTTTTAAATCGCCATCGGCGGTCACAATGCGGGCTATGGTGCTAGTTTGGCCAGAGGGTAGTACCCGCACCTCATCGCCTGCTCGCACACTGCCAGCAGCAATAGTGCCACAGTAACCTCTAAACTCTGCATGAGGGCGGTTAACGTATTGCACGGGTAGTTGCCAATCACCTTGGGCCAAGTCCGTTTCTGTGTCTAAATCCTCTAACAAATGCAATAACGACGGCCCTTGATGCCAAGGCATGTTAGGGCTTTCATCAACCACGTTATCGCCTGTGAGGGCCGACACTGGAATAAAGTGGATATGGGGTAAAGCTAAGTTTTTTGCAAAGCTTTGGTAATCGTTTTGGATCTGCTCAAATACCTGTTGATCGTAATCCACTAAATCCATTTTATTAACCGCCACCACCACATGTTTAATGCCTAATAAAGACACAATAAAACTATGGCGACGCGTTTGTGTGAGTAAGCCTTTGCGCGCGTCTACTAAAATAACAGCAAGATCACAGTTGGATGCGCCCGTCGCCATATTACGGGTGTACTGTTCGTGCCCGGGGGTGTCAGCAATAATGAACTTGCGTTTACTGGTAGAAAAATACCGGTAAGCAACGTCTATGGTGATGCCTTGTTCACGCTCGGCTTGGAGGCCATCAACTAGCAGAGCTAAGTCTAATTCACCGCTGTCTTGATTGCCGTGGCCAGACAATGAGGCCTGTTTTACGGCAGCTAGCTGGTCTTCATACACCAGTTTGCTGTCGTGTAACAAACGCCCAATCAGGGTGGATTTTCCATCGTCTACACTGCCACAGGTGAGTAAGCGCAACAGGCTTTTATGTTCATGCTGTTGCAGGTAGCTGTGGATGTCTTGTTCAATTAGGTGGCTTTGGTGGCTCATTAGAAGTAACCCTCCGCTTTTTTAAGTTCCATGGATCCAGCCTGGTCGGCATCAATGAGACGACCTTGGCGTTCTGAAGTTTTGGCCAATAACATTTCTTGAATGATGGCTGGCAAGGTATTGGCGGTAGACTCAATGGCGCCTGTGAGTGGGTAACAACCTAAGGTTCTAAAGCGCACAGATTTTTCTTCCACCCTTTCATTTTCAGCAATGGGCATGCGCTCGTCATCCACCATGATATCGATACCGTCACGCTTAACGACGGGACGTTTAGCCGCAAAGTACAAAGGCACAATGTCTATTTTCTCCATATAAATGTATTGCCAAATATCCAGTTCAGTCCAATTAGAGATTGGAAAAACGCGGATACTTTCGCCTTTATTAATGCGCGTGTTAAATAGATTCCATAATTCTGGGCGCTGGTTTTTTGGGTCCCAACGGTGTTCTTTAGAACGGAAGGAGAAGATGCGCTCCTTAGCGCGCGATCCTTCTTCGTCACGGCGTGCACCACCAAAGGCTGCATCAAAGCCATAGTGGTCTAAGGCTTGTTTTAAACCTTGAGTTTTCATCACATCCGTATGGACCTTGGAGCCATGAGAAAAAGGGCCAATGCCCATGGCTAAACCCTCTGGGTTAATGTGAGTGATGAGCTCCATGCCAGATTCTGCAACCGCTTTAGCACGGAATTTGATCATGTCTTTAAATTTCCATGTCGTGTCTACGTGCAACAATTTAAAGGGTGGAGGAGCAGGGTAAAAGGCCTTTTTAGCCAGATGTAACATCACCGAAGAGTCTTTGCCTATTGAGTAAAGCATGATGGGGTTATTGAACTCAGCTACAACTTCACGCATGATGTGGATACTTTCTGCTTCCAGTTGTTTGAGGTGGCTGAGGCGCGTCTCGGAAATGTTATTCATGGTGTTGGGCTCCTGTTAAATGTAATTGGCACCATTTGTATTTGTTAATTGGTGCCATAAATTTCCAGCAGTATGCCACCACCTTGTTAAAAGAAAAAGTAATAAAAAACTTAAACGTTATTCTATTTAGTTATATAAAAGTTAATATTAATGCCTTGGAAAAACCTATGACACAGACAAACGCCATTTCAATTACTTTGGTTGACTATCAAGACCCTCAACAAATGGCTTATTTAATACAACAACTCAGTGCCTATGCCTTAGATGAAATGGGCGGTGGTCAAGACTTGTCAGAAGAGGTTAAGCAACGCTTATTCACTGACTTACCTCATCAAAAACAGAATTTTAGCTTGTTAGCATGGGTAGGAAGTGAGTGTGTGGGTATGACTAACTGTCTATGGGGTTATTCCACCTTTGCAGCCCAGCCGTTGGTGAATATCCATGACTTAGGCGTACAAAAAGAGTACAGGGGAATGGGCATTAGTACGGCGTTGTTGCAAGCTATTGAGGAGCACGCAAGTACCAAAAATGCCTGTAAAGTAACCTTAGAAGTGCTAGGCAATAATCACATTGCTAAGGCTTCGTATCATAAGTTTGGCTTTAAGGCCTATGAACTGACTGCCGGTGCAGGTAAAGCAGAGTTTTGGCAAAAATGTCTGTAGTATGGCCACGAGAATGAGCCGCAAACACAATTTGTTGGCTTGATATAAGTCACCAAGCGATGTGATCCATGGCCTGGTTTAAAACCCATTTTACCCGGAAATGAACTGTGAAATTATCTACCTTTGGTCAAAAGTTTAGCGGCAATACGGGTATTAGTGTGTTGATGGATGACATTACTAATGCCCTTTCAAGCGGCCGCGATATGATTATGATGGGAGGTGGTAATCCTGCTAACATCCCACAAATAGAAGCGATTATGCAGCAACGTCTGCAAAAATTGGCCAGTGATCCTATTGCGGTGAGGCAGCTTCTGGGCCGATATGATCCAGCTCAAGGCAACATGGAGTTAATTGACGCCTTAGCTCAGTTGTTTAGTAAAAAATTGGGTTGGCCTGTTACACGACATAATATCGCCCTAACTAATGGTAGCCAGTCTGCCTTTTTCATGTTGTTTAACATGCTTGCTGGTGAGTTTGACGATGGCAGTCATAAACAGATTCAATTACCCATGGCGCCAGAATACATAGGCTACGCCGATGCGGGTATTAGCCATAACTTATTTACTGCAGCACACCCTAATATTGACGAATTAGAGCAACGTCAGTTCAAATATCGGGTCAAGTTTGATGATTTACATATAGGGCCAAACACCGGCGCTATCTGTGTGTCTAGGCCGACTAACCCCACTGGTAATGTGATTACCGACCAGGAAGTAGAGCAGCTTGATGCCTTGGCAAAGGCCAATAAAGTGCCGTTAATTATCGATGGCGCCTATGGCCTGCCATTTCCAGGCTTAATTTATACCCCCGCCAGCCCTTTTTGGAATGACAACACCATTGTGTGTTTGAGCTTGTCTAAATTTGGCTTGCCAGGCGCTCGCACAGGTATTGTGGTGGCTAATGAAGAAACCATTAAAAACATCGCTGGCATTAATACCATTATCAATTTAGCCAGCGGTAGCTTTGGAGCGGCCTTGACCACAGATATGGTGGCCTCGGGAGAAATTATTGATCTCAGCCAAAAAGTGGTGCGGCCGGCCTATGAAGCGCAGTTGGCGTTTGCCCAAACGACCTTGCACCAAGTGATGGACCCTGCCATCCCATACGCCATGCACAAGCCAGAAGGGGCCATGTTTCTTTGGTTGTGGTTTAAAGACATGCCGATTACCAGTCAGGAACTTTATGAGCGACTGAAGCAAAGGGGTGTAGTTGTGGTTTCTGGACATAATTTCTTTGTTGGCATTGCTGACGATTGGCAACACCAACACGAGTGTATTCGCATTAACTATGCGGCCCAAAGCCCAGAGCGTATTGCTCAAGGTTTAAAACTCATCGCACAGGAAGTTGGCAAGGCTTACTTAGGTTAATGTAGGTTTATGTAGATTAATGTAGGTTAAAACTTTAACCCACAGACCTGGAGCATAAGTGCGGGCCGTGTTTTTATTTATTTGTTTTTTTTAGCTCTATTCAAGCCCTTAAAAAACCAGTATTGTGGCGCCCTAAAGGTCAGCTCTTGTGGTGGAGATACACGCCATGTTGCACGAAATAAAAGCCAGCTGGGCGCTCCTGTTGGGCATAGGTTTTATCATGGTAGGCAATGGCCTACAGGGCACGCTGCTCGGTGTGCGCGCCAGTTTAGAAGGGTTTGATGTATTGACCACGGGTGTGGTGATGTCAT
Organism: uncultured Pseudomonadales bacterium; assembly: GCA_963925635.1. Lineage (GTDB taxonomy): Bacteria > Pseudomonadota > Gammaproteobacteria > Pseudomonadales > Balneatricaceae > Njordibacter. Next base: position 7,216 of record CAWUTT010000032.1, read on the forward strand.
TTTACTTTTCGGGCATGTTGGTGGGTAGTATTATTACCCCTAAATTGGTGTCTAGGGTAGGGCACATACGCGTATTTGCCGCCTTAGCTTCAACCGCATCCATTGCCATTTTGTTGCACAGTGTTTATGTCAATCCATACACCTGGAGTTTGATGCGTCTGGTCACTGGTATTTGTTTTTCTGGCTTGTTTGTGGTGACTGAAAGTTGGCTCAACGATCGAGCGAGTAACGAAAATCGGGGCGCCATTTTATCGATTTATATGGTCGTGGTGACCTTAGGTATGGGTAGCGGCCAGTTCTTGCTCAACGTGGCAGACCCAGCTAGTACCGACCTGTTTATTCTAATTTCCGTGATCATTTCCTTTGCATTGGTGCCCATCCTGCTCACTGCTCGGCCTGCGCCAGCTTTTGATCAGGCGGAAAGTATGTCTATTTTTGCGCTTTATAAAGTGTCACCGCTAGCCGTGATCAGTAACGCTTTAACGGGTGCAGCCCATGGCACCGCATTTGGTCTAGGTGCAGTGTATGGTTTACAAAAAGGCTTTGATAATAGTTTAGTGGCCCTGTTCATGGCCTCTTTTTTGTGGGGTGGTTTTTTACTACAGTGGCCCATTGGGCGCTTGTCTGACAAGTTTGGTCGGCGTGGCATTATGTTGATCACAGCTATGGCAGCAGTCGTCATGTGTTTATTGGCCTCCACTTGGGACATCAATAGCAGCAGTTATATCCCCCTTATTGCGCTGGTGGGAGGTTTAGTGATGCCTATGTATTCCCTGTGTGTGGCCTATGCTAGTGATCGACTCTCGCCAGAGCAAATTGTGTCAGCCAGTGGTGCTATGGTCATGGCCTCTGGTATTGGTCTGAGTATGGGTCCCATTTTAGTTGCCTTTGCCATGTCGAGCTTTGGCCCTGATGTTTACTTTATTGGCATCGCCTTAGCCTTTGTTGCCATTACTTTAGCGGTGCTAAATAGTATGCGTTACCGTGAGGTTACTTCAGCAGACGTGGAAGATCAGTCGCCGATGCTAGCTGCAGGTGTAATTGGTACGCCGATCGCGGCTTTTGCAGCACCTGATGCACAAGACTATGCTGAGGCACTTGAGGAAGACGAATTAGAGCAGTTGGATGACAGTGGAGAATGGGCTCAAGCACCCATGGCTGGACCAGAAATTGCTCTGCCAGATGCCGATGCCGCAGCTGAAGAAGACCATTATTAATTTAGCTTAATGTTAAGCCCTCAGATATGTTTTCAGTCACGCCATGATACGAAAATATATCCACTCATGTTAAATATCCCCTGCAAATTTCACTTATTCGTCTACCTTTAGTCTAGTGCGTTAAACCAGCCCGTAGCTTGTGAGCAAAAAGCACGGTTTGAGGCGCGCTAGCACAGGTGTGAACACGCTCTGTATTGCAGTATAGCTGTCTATCCACTGTGTTTTGTATAAAAATGAAATTTAAAAGGAACATTCATGATACGAATTACAGCATTAATGTCTAGTTTGTTGTTAGTCGGTTGTTCTGCAGCACCGCTGAATATGGACGCTGCGCACATTGAAATAGTCATTGAGAAACCTGCTGAAAACTGTCAATTTTTGGGTGAAATTGTCGGCTCTCAGGGTAATTGGTTGACTGGCGATTTTACCTCCAATGCAAACTTAGTTGTTGGTGCTAGAAACGAACTTCGCAATGAGGCTCAGAAGCTTGGAGGAAATGTGGTGTACATGCAGGATATGTCGAACACTAACGCCTATAGTTCACTTGGAACAACCAACACCACAGCCGTAGGCAAGGTGTATAAGTGCCTATAAACT
>CAWUTT010000033.1:0-10668 GCA_963925635.1 uncultured Pseudomonadales bacterium
CCTGCAGCAGAGTTGCCCTTGGCAGCAGAGCCTATCACTGAATTAAAGCCTGAGCCTGCATTAGAGTCAGAACCTGAGCCGGCATTAAAGCCAGAACCTGAACTTGAGGCTGAATCTGTGCTTGAATCTGAACTTGAGCCTGAGCCTGAGCCTGAAGTGTCAGTGGCTCCCATAATGGATTCACCGCCATGGGAAGAAGCACCGTATCAACCACTAGCAGCCACGCCGCACAGTGAACCAGAGCCAGTGCAGCCACTTGAACCACAAGCAACGCCGCGCACTGAGCCAGAAACAACGCCGTATAGTGAACCGGCACCAGTACAACCGCTTGCACCAGCAACACCACCAGCTGCAATCGTGGCTGCACCAGTCCCAGCCCCAGCCCCAGCCCCACAAAAGGCCCGCAAAGACTGGACCTTAGCCGATTTAAGTGAAGACAGTTGGATTCAGGTGTTTAACGACCTTAATTTATCAGGCATGACCCATGGTATTGCCGCTAATATGGTGTTTGCTCAGCGTCAAGGCACAAAACTGCAGTTTACCTTGCAGCAAGGCCAAAGCAGTATGCTTAACGAAACCCATCAAAGCCGTATCCGTCAGGCCTTAGAAGAGATGTTTGCGTGTGATTTGCAGTTAACGATAGACATTGGCGAAACGCAAGTGGAAACCCCCTTTGCGAGTCGTCAAAGACGAGAGAAAGAACAACAAGACCTAGCCCTTGCGTCATTACAAAGCGACGCTAATGTGGCCAGTTTAAGTACGGCTTTTAATGGCCAATTAGATACCACCAGTGTGCTACCTATTCACCCTATTGAAACTTAAATTATAGACCGGGAAACTCATATGTTAAAAAGTGGCATGGGCAATATCATGAAACAAGCCCAAAAAATGCAAGAACAAATGCAACAAGCGCAGGCAGATCTAGCCAAAGCTGAGTTTATTGGGGCCGCAGGTGCCGGTTTGGTCACCGTGGTGATGACCGGGCGTCATGATGTTAAGCGGGTGCAACTGGATGATTCACTGCTGTCTGAAGACAAAGAAATGTTAGAAGATTTATTAGCGGCTGCAGTCAATGATGCAGTGCGTAAAGTAGAGCAGGCGAGCCAGAGTAATATGTCTGACATGACCGCTGGCATGGGTTTGCCTGACGGTTTTAAAATGCCATTTTAAGTCAATTATAGGGTTAATATTCATGTCGTTTAGTCCTCTCATTGATGATCTTATTGAGTCTTTACGTTGCTTGCCCGGTGTGGGCCGTAAATCGGCCCAGCGCATGGCCTTGCACATTTTGGAGCGCAACCGTGAAGGTGGCGCAGTGTTGGCTCAAAGCTTAACCGTGGCCCTTGATAAAGTAGGGCGCTGTGAGCAATGCCGAACCCATAGCGAACTGCCGGTGTGCCGCCTATGCAGCCAGCCAGAACGTGATGCAGATACCTTGTGTATTGTAGAAACCCCCGCCGATGTGCTGGCAATTGAGCAAGGTGCAGGTTTTCGGGGCTTATATTTTGTGCTGATGGGTCATCTTTCGCCCATGGATGGTATTGGTCCCAATGAGCTGGGTTTAGAGGTGTTAATGTCACGCCTTAATGATGCGACTATCAGTGAAGTCATTATTGCAACCAACCCCACTATAGAGGGCGATGCTACCGCCCATTTTATTCACCAATTAATTCGTCAACAACTAGATCCCCAAGCTATAAACGTTACGCGCATAGCCCATGGAGTGCCCATAGGAGGGGAGCTAGAGTATGTCGATAGCGGCACTTTGGCCCACGCCTTTGCCGGACGCAAGAGTTACACCTAATTATGTCACTTGTTTACCAATATATTGATACCAATGAAGGCCTTAAACAGGCTTGCGAACAACTTATGCAGGCCCCGTCTATTGCTGTAGACACAGAGTTTGTGAGGGTTGATACCTTTTACCCTATCCCAGGTTTGGTGCAACTTGCCGCTGCAGGGGACACGTTTTTGGTAGATCCTTTAACCATTGACGATTGGCAGCCGTTGCAAACCTTGCTCACCGACCCAGACACTCTTAAGGTGATGCACGCGTGCAGTGAAGATTTAGAACTGTTTCAGCATTGGCTAGAATTACGCCCTACACCGATAGCAGATACGCAAATTGCCGCAGCTTTTGTGGATATGGGCCTGTCGCCTGGCTATCAAAGTTTGGTATTAGATTTACTAGGGGAAACCGTAGACAAAGGCGAAACCCGGTCTGATTGGCTGCAACGCCCGTTACGAGATTCTCAATGTCATTATGCCGCCATGGATGTAGAACACCTGATGCAGTGTTACGACATGCTGGTGCAACGCTTAAAAGATAAAGGCGTGTGGCAGTGGTTTTTGCAAGACATGCAGCGCTTGGCGCAACCTAAACTGCCTATTGCTGCCGACATGGCTTATGCACAAATGAAAAATGCATGGCGCTTGCAGGGTAAAGCGGTAGGCCGCTTACGTGCCTTAGCCGCTTGGCGAGAAGAGGTGGCTCGCAGTGAGAATAGGCCTAAGAATTTTGTGGTGAAAGACACCAGTTTGATTGAAATGGCGCGCACCAATCCCACCGATTTAGCCGAGCTAGGCCAGTGTCAGGATTTGCGTCCAAGTAGTTTAAGGCGGTATGGTAAACAATGGCTGTCTATTATGGCAGTATCGTCAGAAGTGTTACCTGGGGTGCCGCAGCCTTTGTCTAAAAACGAAAACAGAGACTACAAGCGTTTGCATAAGGTCATTACCGACCAGGCCGAAAAGGCCGCTATCCAAGTGCAGTTAATGGGCCGTAAGAAAGAGCTGTTAGAACTATTTGAAGGCTTTCGTCAAAAGCAGCCGTTTAGCTTGCCCAACAATTGGAAAGGCTGGAGAGAAGAGTTTCTTGCCGCACCCATGGCCAAGGAATATAACCAATTGCAAGAGACAAGTTCATGAGCCAAAAACGCATTATTTGCTCCATTTACCGCAGCAAAAAGAAAGACGAAATGTACCTTTACGTGGATAAAACTAAAGCTTTAAGCTTAGTGCCAGAAGGTTTGTTAACTATGTTTGGTAAACCTGAGCACCGCATGGATATGCTGCTCACGGCGGACAAAAAGTTAGCCAAAGCCGATGCTGCAGATATCTTGTCTGACATTGAAGCCAAGGGCTACTATTTACAAATGCCTCCGGTGCGTGAAAAATACATGTTAGACCTGTATAAAACGCCGGTTAATCCGACCTATTAACCCGACCTATTAACCACTGACAAGCTAAACCTTATGAAACCTTCTACGCAAACAGGATTTTGGAAATCAACCACCCCCAAGGAGATGACAAGCCAGCAATGGGAATCTCTTTGTGATGGCTGTGGGCGTTGTTGTTTACAAAAGTTAATTGATGACGACTCACCTTTGATGTATCACACCAGTGTTGCTTGTAGATACTTAGATCTTAAGTCTTGCCAGTGCACTGTGTATGAAACGCGCCAAGATAAGGTGTCTGATTGCACTTTGGTTACGCCTGATACGGTAGCCGATTTTCACTGGTTACCAGAAACCTGTGGTTATCGACGTGTGGCGGCAGGTCGCGACTTACCCGACTGGCATCCCCTAGTCACGGGGGATCCCAAGTCCACAGTAAAAGCCGGTATGACAGTACGCAAGTGGGCGGTATCAGAAGCCAAAGTATCAGAAAGCCGATGGGGAGAACATATTATTGAAATCCAACACATGGGCGAACAAGACTAGCAGCGGCGGCTTAGTGCAGTATTATAATAGTGTGTTAGAGTTAGCCAGATAAATATAATAATTGGGTTTGGAATCAATGTTTAAATTTCATACTATACGCAGTGTAAGTGCGTCGCTTTTAGTAATCGCAATGAGTTTTAGCCAGCCAGCGATGAGTCAACCACTGTCTAATCAGATGGATATTCGGGTGTTGATCGATGTGTCTGGTAGTATGAAAAACACAGACCCTAGTAATCTTCGTATTCCAGCCTTACAGGTATTAACTCAGTTACTACCTGAGGGCAGCAAAGCCGGTGTTTGGAAGTTTGCCAGTACCCCAACGGTGATCGTGCCCCATGGTGTGGTGAACGCCCAATGGCAGCAGCAAGCCACCCGTGCTGCCAAAAATGTGGCCTCCAAAGGCCAATTTACCGATATAGGTGCTGCCCTTAAAGCGGCATCATTTAATTCTCAAGACCAACTACAAGGCAGGCAGTTACATGTGATTCTGCTAACTGACGGTATGGTTGATGTGAGCAAAGACGTGGCCAAAAATAGCCGCGCTCGTACAGCTCTACTAGGGCCTATATTACAAGGCTACATCGATGCCGGTGCCCGCGTGCATACCGTAGGTTTATCGCATAAGGCCGACAAAGCCACACTCAGTGCTATAGCCCAAGCCACAGATGGATCGTTTGAGGTGGCCTTGAATGCAGATGAGCTGTTAGAAATATTTTTAAGGGCGCTAGATAACACCGTAATTACCCAGCAGGTGCCTGTGCAAGTGACGCAACAATCCTTTGTGGTGCAGCAAGGGGTTGAGTCCATGACCATTGTGGTGGAGAAAAATGGTGATGAGGCGGTGAAATTTAAGGATGGCAAGCAGCGTATTTTTGGCCGTCAACAAACCTTGGACAACCAACAATGGCAATCTTCATTAACGCATGATGTGGTTAGGGTTCAAAACCCTACGCCAGGTACATGGGCTTTAATTAGTGATACAGCGATCCTAAAACGCGTTAATGTGGTGGGGCAGTTACAAATTTTGCTGCAACAAAGTCATCAAAATATAAAGGTTGGTCAACGCAGCTATATTGATGTGCAGTTAGCCAACGAACGAGGCGAGCTATTGTCTGCAGAGCAGCTACAGGGCTTTAAGCTTAATGTTGCCATGGATGATGGTAATAAAGAGGTGTTTAAGCGGCAACAAGTATTTTTAGCTGACACAAAAACCCGTATGCAGCTACCTATGCTTAATGCACCGGGTATGTATAACCTCACCATCTCTGTGGTTAATGGCCAACTCATGCGTACTATTAACCGCAGTCTTAGGGTGCACCCGTTAGTTACGATCGCCGCTAACCCACAAAATCCGCCAGCGATGGCTGATGATGTGGCAAGCCCAGAACTTGATATTGAGGTGATGTTGGTGAGCAATGAAACCGCTTCCACTAAGCTAAAAAGCCTGATGCAAGACAACGCCACTAACGACACCAATACCAATAACACCAGCACCAGCACTAATAGCACCAACATTGAACCGGTGATTACAGTACCAGACGCAGAGCCATCAGAGCCAGTGTCATCCGAACCCGTTTCATCCGAACCGGTGATTAAAGTACCAGACGCAGAGCCATCAGAGCCAGTTTCATCAGAACCAGTGTCATCCGAACCGGCTGCTAGTCGCATCGCTAACATGGTGAAAAAATTAAAAGCCAAGGTGGCGTTTGGGGGTCAAACAACCCCACAAGAGGTTGTGGTGACGCCTGAGAATACTCAAGAGGCAAGTGTTAGCGCTAGCACTAGCAACACTTCTGTAAGTCAAGATGCACCGCAAAGCTCTTATTGGCTTTGGCTAGCTGTGGGCGCTGCAGTGCTGGTGTTGTTGCTTTTGTGGGTTATTTTACGACGAACTTCTAAATCAGCCGGATAATTTCAAAATAACGCCTAGACTATATAAGGTTAGAAACGGGTTTAACGGTTAAACCCCCTTATATGGAGAGCTTGTTTGCGGCGTAGTCTTTTAGTCACGGTGACTAATTATTTGGGTTCCACCCAATTTTATTTAACCATCACCCACCAAAGAATTGTCATTGTTGGCCTTCTCCTCGCGGCACTGAGCCTCGTGGTGGGTAACAGTGTGCTGGTGTGGTTAGGCAATGCCCACAATAAACTGCTGCAGCAAGCCGAAAGTATGCAGTTAGAAGGCATTCAATCTAAAGATAAAATACAAAAGCTACAAACCAGCGTGGCAAAACTATTGCCCGCCTCTAAAATTGTGGAGGCACAAGGGAGTGATTTTGAGACTTTTCTTCAAATTGCACCTGCAGCAGCGGCATCACTAGACGAGTTGCAAAATAAAGCCATACAAGATGAAGTCACCATACAAGCATTAGAAAGTCGCTTAGGTGAGTTGGTAGACTCTCAATACCAAGTAAAACAGCAGCTAGAACGTTATACCCAAAAGGTATCAAGCATGGACCAGAGCTTGCGGCAACTGCAAGGTTTGCTAGGTGAGCAGGTGGGCGACGTGTTTGACTTGAGTTTGGTGCCACAAATGGTGCAAACGGCACAACATAAACTCACACTGTTGGCCCTCATTCCTAATTCTTGGCCCATGGCCAAAAAATCCATTGTTACCTCGTCCTATGGTCCTCGGTTACACCCTATTACAGGCACTCAAAAAATGCACAAAGGCATCGATATTCGTTGCCTTGAGGGCTCTCCTATATTGGCCACAGCCAATGGGGTGGTGGCAAGAAGTCACAAAATGGCAGATTTTGGCAATCTAGTGGAGTTGACGCATAGCTACGGCTTCTCAAGCCGGTATGCGCACCTGCAGAAACGCTTAGTGCGCCAAGCTGAATTCGTTTATAAAGGTCAGGTGATCGGTTTGTGCGGCAGTAGCGGTTTATCCACAGCGCCTCATCTGCATTATGAAATAAAATTTCTATCTAAACAAAGTAATCCTAAGCCATTTATTAATTGGAGTTTGTCTAATTTTGATGGTCTTTTTCAACAAGTTCAGGAGGTCCAATGGCAATCTTTAATAAAGCCCACTCAACCCAAGACTACCAAGGTACAGCAGTAACTATTATTGCACCAGGCAACCGCTTTGTTGGCGATATTGAAGTGTCTGGTCAACTGCAAGTGGATGGCACTATGGAGGGTAGCATTTCTGTGGAGAACACCATGACTGTGGGCGCTCAAGGTTTACTTAGTGGTTACATTAAAGGCCAATTAGTGCAAATTGCTGGGTGCTTTGAAGGGGAGATTTGGTGCCAAGATTTAACCATTTTTGCGGGCGGGCGGGTGTCGGGCAAAGTTCATTGTAAGCAAATGGTCATCGAGGCAGGGGGCAGCTTTGTAGGCCAGCGAGATGAATTGCCAACAGAAACTCAGCATGATGATGTGGCGCAGGGTTTACTGGAGCCCATTGAAGTCTAAACTAGGTTAAACTTAAACCAATACTTAACAACATAGAGTGGCTGGCTAAATATGGCTGGTTAACTTGAGTCACTAGGCCAGCTTGGAGCCAACCCTATGTGTGAACTTTTAGGCATGAGTGCTAACGTGCCTACGGATATTTGTTTTAGTTTTACTGGGCTTATGCAGCGCGGTGGCGCCTCTGGCCCCCATCGAGATGGCTGGGGTATTGCCTTTTATGTGGGTAAAGGTTGCCGATCGTTTCACGATCCACACCCGAGTTCAAACTCTGAAGTGGCGCGTTTGGTGCAACGTCATGCGATGAAGTCGCACATTGTTATTAGCCACATCCGCCAAGCCAATGTGGGTAGTACCTGTTTAGAAAATACGCATCCTTTCCAAAGAGAACTCTGGGGCCAACATTGGACTTTTGCTCACAATGGACAGCTCACCGATACCTCAAGCTTAACCTTAAGCCACTACTTGCCTGTGGGCGATACAGACAGCGAGCATGTGTTTTGTTGGTTGCTGGGAGAATTGCGTACTGCGTTTGCTAAACCGCCGGCAGATCTGTCTGCAGTGCGCTATTTTTTACACCAGCGTTGTCAGTTTTTAAAGACCTTAGGGGTGTTTAATATGCTGCTTGCAGATGGTCAACATCTGTATTGTTTTTGCTCCACTAAGCTCAGTTGGATTACCCGCAGAGCACCGTTTGGCCAAGCCAACTTAAGTGATGCCGACGTTAACGTAGACTTTGGCCAAGAAACCACTCCCAATGATATTGTTTCGGTGGTGGCCACGGAGCCCCTAACAGATAATGAATCTTGGCATACCCTGCAGCCGGGTGATATGTTGGTGCTGCGCAAAGGTGTAGCATTAAGCTAGTCTATTTTTAAGCCTAAAATAGGTGGGTTGGACAAATGACTTGAAGGTTTTGCTGGTTTTCAAACACATGTTTGATTAGCATAGGCGTTAATATTAATATCAATAACAATAATTAAAGGTCTTATTATGATTCAAATTTCTGGCTTAGAACTAGGCCAATACCAATCTGTTACTGATGTATTCTTAGAAGCCTGTGAAAAGTATGGGCCAAAGCCCGCCTACAGTTGTATGGGGCAGACCTTGTCCTTTGCTGATATGGAGCGCCTCACAGCTAACTTCGCCTCATACTTACAAAACCACACCGGGCTAGAGGTTGGCGACCGCATTGCCATTCAATTACCCAATGTGCTGCAATTCCCTATTGCCGTATTCGGCGCCATGCGCGCGGGCATGGTGGTGGTGAATACAAACCCACTGTATACCGCACGGGAAATGGAACATCAATTTAACGATTCGGGTGCCAAGGCCCTGTTAATTCTTGCAAACATGGCCCACTTGGCAGAGCAGGTGGTGCCTAAAACGGGTATCCAACAGGTTATCGTCACCGAACTGGCCGATATGCATCCGTTTGCTAAGCGCTTATTAATTAATACGGTGGTCAAGCGTGTTAAAAAAATGGTGCCAGCCTATTCTTTACCCCAGGCGTTAAGTTTTCGAGACACCTTGGCGTTAGGTGCCAAAAAAGCCCCGCTGGCAGTGACCTTAACCCTAGACGATACGGCGGTATTGCAATACACCGGCGGCACCACAGGCGTTTCTAAGGGGGCCCAGTTACTGCATAAAAACCTAGTCGCCAACATGATGCAGGTGCGTGAACTTATTGTGCATATACTCGATGGCGAGCGAGAAATAATGATTGCGCCATTACCCCTGTACCATATCTATGCCTTTACCGTGAGTTTAGTGATGTCGGACATGGGCCATGAAATGGTGCTCATTCCTAACCCTCGTGATATCCCGGGGTTTGTTAAGGAACTGAGTAAGCACAACTTTACCTCTTTTGCGGGTCTTAACACCTTGTTTGTAGCCTTGTGTAACAACAAAGAATTTAAGGCGCTTGATTTTTCTCATTTAAAGCACACTATTTCTGGTGGTATGGCGCTCACTGAAGCAGCGGCAGGTACTTGGCAACAGGTCACCGGTTGCCAGATCCAAGAAGCCTACGGGCTCACTGAAACCTCTCCTGCAGTGTCGTTTAACCCCTACCATGACATACGAATTGGCACTATTGGTAAAGTGGTGACGGGTACCGAAGTGAAGGTGATTGCCGAAGACGGCACTGATGTTGGCTTTAATCAAGAAGGCGAGTTATGTGTTAAAGGGCCTCAGGTCATGGCGGGTTATTGGCAGCGTCCTGAAGCCACGGCTGAGGTCATCGATGCTGACGGTTGGTTTAAAACGGGCGACGTGGCTATTTTAGCCGAAGATGGCTTTATTCGCTTGGTTGACCGTATTAAAGACATGATTATTGTGTCTGGTTTTAACGTCTACCCTAACGAAATTGACGATATTGCAAGTCAGCATCCAGGCATTTTAGAATGTGCTGCCGTGGGAGTGCCCCACGAAGTGAGTGGTGAAACGGTGAAGCTGTTTGTGGTTAAGTCTGACCCTAGTTTAACGGCAGCCGATGTGATCGCCCATTGTCGTGAACACTTAACCGCCTATAAAGTGCCTAAAGAAGTTGAGTTTAAAGACGATTTACCCAAAACCAACGTAGGTAAAATTTTACGTCGCGCTTTAAGAGACTAGAGCGCGCCTGCACTTTAAACCTTAAAGGCCTGCAAGCAATGCAAGGTGTATGATGTTGAATTGCTTGCAGTGCTCTTTGTTTGTCACTTGCGGTGCTTGTGGCACGTGTAGCACTTGTAGCACTTTTGGCAGGCAGCAAAGTGGGCCGTGCACCCGGCTAATATTATGCTAAACTGCGCACTTTAAAATCATCTCTTCTTACTATGTCTTCTGTCTTCTCTAACTGCATGGTCAAAGACCAAGCTGAACTCACGCTCTTGTCCCACCGCATTGCTCAACGTCAAAAACGTGGCCAGCCTTGTGACAAATTGTTGCAACAGTTAGAGGCTAAAGCCTTGTCCAGCAATGCCCTCTACGAAAAGCGTCAAGGTGCATTACCTCAATTAGATTACCCACCTCAACTGCCTGTTAGTGGCGAACGGGAAAAGCTAGTTGCATTGATCCGGCAACATCAAGTGGTGGTGTTAGCAGGCGAAACAGGCTCTGGTAAAACCACCCAGTTGCCCAAGATTTGCTTAGAGGCTGGGCGTGGGGTAGGTGGCATGATTGGCCATACCCAACCGCGTCGTTTAGCCGCCAGAACCGTAGGTCAGCGCATTGCTGATGAGCTGAAGGTGCCCTTAGGGCAGCAGGTAGGGTTTCAGGTGCGTTTCACAGAACAAGTTAGCGACATTAGCCACATTAAGTTAATGACAGACGGTATTTTGTTAGCAGAAACGCGCCAAGACCCTGATTTGCTGCGTTACGACACCATTATTGTAGACGAAGCTCACGAGCGTAGTTTAAACATCGACTTTTTGTTGGGTTATCTAAAACAGTTGTTGGCTCGTCGAGATGACCTAAAACTTATTATCACCTCGGCCACTATCGACCTAGAGCGCTTTAGTACCCATTTTAACCATGCCCC
>CAWUTT010000034.1:0-76521 GCA_963925635.1 uncultured Pseudomonadales bacterium
TCCACATGCCAGCCCGTAGTTGAGGTGGCAGGAAGACATTACCATAGCGCACTCGCTTTAAGCGGTTAACTCTTAAACCTTGAGATTCCCACAAACGACGTACTTCACGGTTACGGCCTTCCATGATGACGACGTGGTACCAGCGATTTATGCCTTCACCACCAAATTCTTGAATATCATTAAAGCGCGCCATACCGTCATCTAATAACACCCCTTTATGCATGGCGTTAACTTGATCCATGGTGACATGGCCCATCACGCGGACAGCGTACTCACGCTCAATGGTGGTGGATGGATGCATTAGTGAGTTAGCCAGTTCACCGTCTGTGGTGAACAGTAATAGACCCGCCGTGTTGATATCTAAGCGACCCACAGCGATCCAGCGTTCGCCTTTTAAGCGAGGCAGTTTATCAAACACGGTAGAGCGATTTTCTGGGTCTGAGCGCGTAACAATCTCACCTTCTGGCTTATTATAAATAAGCACACGGCGTTCGATGTTATTAGGCGACACTAGGTCTACTTGCCTGCCATCCACAGAAATATGATCGCGCCAAGTCACACGGTCACCTAACTGGGCTTTCTCTTTGTTAATCGTTACTCGCCCTGCGGCAATCCAACGCTCCATTTCTCGGCGTGAACCTACACCCGCACGGGCCAATACTTTTTGAAGTTTTTCGTCGCTGGTTTTTTGTTCAGCCGCGTCTACGAGGTCTTCCAAGGGAAGGTTTTGATCTGTCATGATAGTCCCATCAATACAGTTAATATGTTTTGCTATTATAGCTTAATGTATGGGCTCAGTCACGACCTCGATTTCTTGCTGCTGTGGTTGTTTTAATTTAGCTGGCGCCATGGTGGCTTCATCCCACGAAGCTAACTCATCAAGGGCAGGTAAATCACTTAGTTGTTTAAGACAGAAGTGATCTAAAAACTCTTTGGTAGTGGCAAATAATTCAGGACGACCAGGCACCTCTTTGTGCCCAACACTGCGTATCCATCCACGTTCTATCATGGTGTGAATAATCGGAGAACTCACACTCACACCTCGTATGGCTTCGATTTCGCCCCGGGTAATGGGTTGCTGATACGCAATAATCGAAAGGGTTTCAAGCAATGCTCTGGAATATTTTTGAGGTTTTTCCTGCCATAAACGCGCCACCCATAGTGCATAATCTTGATGCACCTGAAAACGGAAGCCAGAGGCCACCTCTACCAGTTGATAACCGCGCCCCACATAACTTTGCTGTAAGTCCCTTAAGGTTTTTTTAATGCGCTTTTTGTCAACGCCATCATGCTCGTCAAATAACTGCCCCAGGCGTTCAACACTGAGGGGTTTATCTGCAGCTAACAACACAGCCTCTAATACTGGCGCCAGTTCAATGATCATAGTCCAAGCTCCTGGTTGGGCGACTCATCCTGGCCCCCTAAACTGATGTGAATGGGCCCGTATTCTTGAACCTGAACCAATTTAATCAATTTTTCTTTAACTAGCTCCATTAACGCCAAAAAAGTAACCACCACACCCATACGCCCTTCTATTATGTTGAACAAACTTTCAAATGACATAAATTGATGTTCTTGTAATTGTGCCATTAAACTAGACATGCGTTCGCGGGTAGACAATCGCTCGCGAGATATAATATGGTGCTCATACATATCACAACGCTTCAGCACATCCGTATAGGCGGCTAATAACTCCGCCATCTGCACATTAGGTTTAGGGCGAACCTGTTTAACATCTGGCAGGTCCATGCGTATAGAAAAGTTATCTCTTCCCATGCGCGGCAATTCAGCCACTTTTTCTGAAGCGTATTTAAAACGTTCGTACTCTTGTAACTGCTTTATTAACCTTACCCTTGGGTCTTCCTCATCATCATCTAGCGCTTGAGTGCGCGGCAGTAAACTGCGACTTTTTATTTCTGCTAGTGTTGCCGCCATAACTAAGTATTCACCTGCTAATTCAAATTGACTCGACTCCATCAATTCAATATAGGCGATATATTGGTAGGTAATCTTAGCTACATCGATATTAATAATATCTAAGTTATGGCGTCGGATTAAATAAAGCAATAAGTCTAACGGACCTTCAAAAGTAGTTTCTAATATAACCTGTAAAGCATGGGGTGGAATATAAAGATCCACAGGCATTGCAACCATTTTACCTTCTACCCTAGCCTCCATATTAGAATAACTCCCAAACGGGCTTACAGGCTTTAGGCAACTTAGGGTATTGACCCAACTTTACCCATCGATAGTCTGGGTTATGAAAATCACTGCCAACCGAGGCATAGAAACCAAATTCATCACAGACTGCAGCCATTTCTTCAGCCACTCCTGGCACCTGGTTGCCCGCACACACCTCAATGGCCTGCCCGCCAGCGTCTGCAAAGTCGGCCATTAGACGCCTGCGCTTAGTCCGGGTCATTTTATAACGACTTGGGTGAGCCAGCACAGCTATGCCCCCAGCCGCATGAATCCACTCAACAACTTGCTCAAGATCAGGCCAAACATTGGATATATCTCCCACTTTACCCGCGCCTAAATACTTATTAAAGGCCTGACCTACACTTGAGACTAGGCCTTGCTCAAGCATGTGTTGCGCAATATGAGGACGCCCAACTTGACCCTCGCCGGCCAAACTCATTGCACCTTGGGTAATGTCTGGAAAACCTCGCTGGGTTAACTTTTTGGAAATGGTTTTGACTCGCTGTAAACGCAACTGCGTTTGATGAACTACGGCAGTGCTAATCGCTGTTGAGTTAATATCAATATTTAAACCAACAATATGTACACCCATATTATTCCATTGACTAGAAAACTCTATACCTTTAATAATACAAATTTTATCAGATGCAAAAGTGGCTTTATCTTCCGCTAGCTGCAAGTGTGCTTTAACTGTGTCATGGTCTGTAATGGCAAGGTGGGTCACACCTCGCTCAATGGCTAAATCAATTAATTCTGTAACCGATAAACTACCATCGGAATACTTTGTGTGGCTGTGTAAATCGTATTTATTCATTAACATAGTTTTTAATTTAAATTAAATAAAGATTGAGTTATTATCAAGTAAACTAACAATCGAAAAGAGAATATTAATTAATAAACCCATTTATAAATATCGCTTAAATTAATAACCTTAACATCAATTAAGGTCATCATTTAAAATGAAAAGCCTATGCACCTACTCAGTGCAACTAATCGTGGAACCATTATGACTGAATTTTCTGAAATTACCCGTAATAAAAGCCGTTTTCGTGCTGCTTGTAAGGATCTTAGCATTGCCCAGCTAGAAACTATGGCCCATCATTTGTCTGAGTTTATCGAAAAACGAGCCCAAGAAGAAGCGGTACGTGCTGAGCAGTCCGCCAAAAAGAATGCAGAAAGAAAAGCCATACTGGCAGCGATTGCAAAAGCTGGGCTAACGCCAGAAGATTTTTTCTCAGCTGATGCAGCTCAGATCAAAAAAGCTCGCAAGCCAGCCGCACCCAAATACCGCCTGACTGATAAGCAGGGCGTCAAGCACGAATGGTCGGGCCGAGGTCGGACCCCCAAAGTCTTTGACCACTACTTCAACAATGGTGGTAGCAAAGACAGCTGTCTTATTTAAGACTGTTGTCTAAATACATGATTTAGTAAGCCTTCTGTAGAGGCGTCAAATTTGACGTCTGCAGCAGTAATAGTGCCTGCCTGTCTCTTTTCAATAGCGCTGAGCGTGGTTTTAGCGATCTGCTTACCCAACTCAACACCCCATTGATCGAATGGATTAATGTCCCACACCACGGCCTGTACAAACACCTTGTGCTCATATAAGGCAATCAATTTACCAAGATTTTCTGGCGTCAGTTCATCGAACATTAAGGTACTAGACGCATGGTTGCCAGGGTACAGGCGATCAGGCGAGGTGACCATACTTTGATCCCAAGCAAGTACATCATCGCCCAACATCAGCACCCTCGATTGCGCCACGCAATTCGCTAAGTTTAACGCCTGCTGATAGTCTAACTGGGTCCGAGTGGCCTGAGTATATTCACTCGACGCAGTGCGCTTAATAGGCACAATAAAGTCTGCGTAATAAGCTGGCGTACCTTGATGCAGTAGCTGAAAAAAAGCATGCTGGGCATTGGCCCCCACATCACCCCATATGACTGGGCTAGTATCAAAATCTACCGATTCACCCGTGTTTGTTACTGACTTACCGTTACTTTCCATTTCTAACTGGCTGAGGTAGTTAGGTAATAACTTAAGCCGCCCATCATAAGGCAACAGAGTATGGGCTTTTAACCCTAAAAAGTTAATATTCCAAATGCCTGTTAGGGCCAGCATGACGGGTAAGTTTTGCTCAGGCTTTGCATTTTGAAAGTGATCATCCATAGCGTGAGCACCTTTAAGAAGCTGCTTAAAACCTCTCATGCCCAGCTTAATTGCAATAGGCAGGCCGATACCACTCCACAAGGAATAACGCCCCCCTACCCAGTCCCATAATGCAATTTGATTTTCTACGGGTATGCCCCAGGCTGCCATCCGTTGGGGAAAAGCACTGCAACCCACCAAGTGATGCTGGCCAATGAGACTATCACTGGGTATTCTTTTACGTAGCCAAGCGCGAGCCGTTTCTGCATTGGCCAAGGTATCGATAGTAGTGAAGGTTTTAGAAGCGATAATAAATAAGGTGGAAGCTTGATCCAGGTGTTGCAGCATCTCTGCCAGCTGACTGCCATCCATGGAGGATACAAACATAATCTCAAGGGGGAATTTAGTCTCCACGCGAAATTCATCGAGGGCATGGCACACCATATGAGGCCCAATATCAGAGCCCCCCACACCAATATTAATGACCGTAGTAATAGGCTGCCCAGAGTACCCAAGCCATTCACCTTGTTGTATTTTAGTGGCAATTCTTTCCATATCCAGCAAGTTGTTAGCCACTAACTGGCTCACTTGTTGGCCATCAATCTGAATGTCACCGCTTTGGTCTGAGGGTGTTGCTCTTAACGCCATATGCAAGGCTGGTCGCATTTCAGAACGGTTGACTTCACCACCACTATAAAGTGCGTTCGTCGCTTCACCTAAGCCTTGCTGCTGGGCCAAATCAATCAATAGTGAAAAAGTATCAGGGGTGAGTTTTTGCTTCGAAAAATCTAACAATAATCCATCAGTAGCTACCGAAAGGTCCTCAAAACGGCGGGCACCAGCATTATTAAACAACTGCTTTAGGGAGTAAGGCGCAATATCTTTTTGTAGGTGGGCTTCTAAGGCTTGCCACGCAACACTTTGTTTTACCGTCATGGCAACACTATTCCTGTAAAAAAAATGGTCTCTAGTCCACGCTCCAGCAGTAACCTATTCAATTACTGGATCAAGCTTGGCAAGCTGCTCTTGGGCATCAGTAATCATCTGCAAAGCTTGAGACTCATCTAACACTACAACTTGTAAATCTTGCGCTTTAACTAGCTTAGATCCAGCTTTCTCGCCCGCCACAAGGTAGTCGGTTTTTTTTGATACACTTGATGCGACCTTGGCCCCTAAGGCTTGTAACTGAGACTTTAACTCATCTCTGGATAAGCTTATAAGGGTACCAGTCACCACAAATGAAAGCCTTATAAAAGGCAAGCTGTGTTGCTTAGACTGAACTTCTACCGGGTCAAATTCAGGCCAATGCACTCCCGCACTTTGCAATTCGTCAATCACGGCAAGGGTATCATCATCGGTAAAAAAGTGAAGAATGCGGCTCGCCACAATTGGGCCCACATCATCAACCAACATTAAACTATCAATATCTGCCAATTTAATATTATCCAAGCGGCCGTAATGGAGCGCTAAACTGCGAGCTGTGGTCTCGCCAACGTCACGGATACCTAAACTAAACAAAAACTTTGCTAAATTAGTAGATTTACTTTTACGCAAAGCGCTTAACAGATTATTGGCAGACTTCTCTCCCATACGCTCCATGGTCATTAAAGCATCATGATCTAAGGCATATAAATCTGCGATATGTTTTACTTGGCCCGTTGTAACCAGAGCCTGCACTTGTTTCTCGCCCAAACCGTCAATATCCATGGCTTTACGAGACACAAAGTGTTTGATGGCCTGCACAATTTGCGCTCCACAACTTAAACCGTTGATACACCTTAATGCTGCCTCACCCTCTCCCCTTTCTACCGGGCCTTCGCACATCGGGCAAGTTAAGGGTGCCTCTATGACGGGCGCATTAGTGGGTCGACGTTCCAGTACCACTTTCACCACCTTAGGGATCACGTCACCCGCACGCCTCACAATCACCGTATCACCTAGATGCAGATCTAAGCGTTGAATTTCATCCATATTATGTAAGGTCGCATTGCTCACCGTGACGCCACCCACGAATACAGGCTCAAGCCTAGCCACCGGAGTCACAGCACCTGTGCGCCCTACCTGGAAATCAACTTTTATTAGGCGCGTCATTTCTTCTTGGGCAGGAAATTTATGAGCCATCGCCCAGCGCGGCGCCCGAGCCACAAACCCTAAACTCTTCTGCAACTCCAGTTGATCCACCTTAAATACAATGCCATCAATTTCGTAGGCCAAATGGGTGCGCTTGAAAGCCAGACCTTGGTAATAATCCAAACAGGCTTCAATACCTTGCACCCGACGCATTTCAGCATTGATTTTAAAACCCCAAGTCTGCAACTGGTGCAAAATATCAAAATGTTGCTGTGGCAATGCATTGTCATCACTGACCAATCCAATGCTGTAGGCGCAGAGTTCCAGCGGCCTTTGTGCAGTAATCTTACTATCTAACTGGCGCAAACTTCCAGCCGCTGTATTGCGCGGGTTGACGTAGGTTTTTAAGCCTTTTTCAGCCAGCTTGGCATTGAGAGCTTCAAACCCAGCACTGGGCATGTAGACTTCTCCACGCACTTCTAAAATTTTAGGCCAATCTTTACCCAGCAAGCATAAGGGCACCGAATCTAATGTGCGCATGTTTTGGGTAATGTCTTCCCCACGACTGCCATCACCTCGTGTTGCCCCAGTCACTAACACACCATTTTCGTAGGTAAGGCTGACCGCAATACCATCAAGCTTAGGTTCACAGGCGTATATAATGGGTTCTTCTAGTGAGCGTTGAGTCAGCTTATTTAAGCGTTCCCTAACTCGACGATCGAAGGCACGTAGATCATCCCCATTAAAGGCGTTATCTAGGGACAGCATGGGCAAGGCGTGGGTGACCTGTTGGAAACCTGCTAGGGGTTGAGCACCTACTCTTTGACTAGGCGAGTCTTCTGTCACCCATTGCGGGTGAACCGCTTCTATGGTTAATAGTTGCTGCATCAGCCGATCATACTCAGCGTCAGGAATACTGGGGTCATCCAATATATAGTAGCTATGGTTATGCTGCCGCAACTGGTCTTTGATGGCGTTTAGTTGCGCCATGGAGGCATTTAGCATTGAGAAATCAGTCGAGTGGTAAGTTAAAGCTGTGCACGGCGAGTCATATTGCGTCGCTCAAATTCGCGCACTTGCTGACGGCAGTGCTCGATGGTCTGTGGGCGCATTACACTGCGCTGTTCGTCAAGCACTTCACCACCTAAATTACTTGCCAAACACTGAGCAGTTTCTAGCATATAGTCGAACGCCTGCATACTATCCTGGGCCGTTGGCAAGCCTAAAAAGAAGACTACACCAGGGGTGTGTAACTGATCCATTGAGTTTAGATCAAAGGTGCCAGGCTCCATCATATTAGCCATACTGAACTGAGTCTTACCTAACCTTAAACCGTCTTCAAAGCGATGGAAGATATTCATGTCACCATGCACTAATCCACAAGCTTCAACCAACTGCTGCAGCTGTGGACCATAAAAACCCTGGCCATCGTTTGCTGTAACAAGGATGCTGATGACTTGTTCTACACCGGCAACCTGTTTCGATTTTTGTTCTTCAACAGCAAGTTCAATGGCTTCTTGGGCAGCTATTCGCTTGCGATTAAGTAGCTTTTTACCAAAGGTCATGGAAGTGACTTTAGCTAACCTTGTAGACAGACTGTTATCTTGCTGGTCTTGTTCGTAGGCTTCAGCTTCACCTGCAAAGGGACCTTCTGCATATAATTCTTCGATGCCCGTATCACTAAACAAAATATCATCGCTGGTGTCGAGCAATTCATGAGCCACATGACTTTTGACACTAGCTAATACGGAAAGATCCTGCTCAGCAAACAAGTCACTTTGCACCATGGAGTTAGTTTCTACCAATTCGTGCACGGGCCGCGTAGGATCAAATTCTAACGAGGCTGCACCTGAATCAACCGCACTATCAAGGCTTAAATCGCCACCAGCGTCATTGGTGGTTAAAGCCACTATTTCTTCGGCTGATAAACTCACTGGGGTACGGTCTAGGGCAAAGGTTTCTTTCTGAAGGTCGTCGTCAAGTGGATCTTGCTCTTGCGACGTGTGCAGACCCGAGGTGTCATGATTGAAAACCACACCGTCAGCATCACTTAAGTTTTCAATTGGGGCCACAACCAAAGACTCATCTATTGACGCATCCAGGATTTTTGGTGCTATTTCAAGCAATAAATCTGTAGTCTGGAAATCTTCCACAGCTAGGTCTTCAACAATTATGCTGGCCACTGTTAAATCTTCAATCATTAACGCTTCGACTGCTAATTCTTCAATCACTAACGCTTCGACTGCTAGCTCTTCAGCTTCTACAGCTTCAGCCACTATCTCTTCAAACGCTGTGGTTTCAACTGTTAACTGTGCCGGTGATAACTCCACCGATACAGGATCAGCCGACCATTCACGGTCAAGTTCAGTCTTGCTACTAGCGAGGGTGTTGATAACATTGACAGGGGCAACCACACGAGCGCCACCATTAGGCAGTTCGCTGGGATATTCATCTTGAGGCAGACCACATAAACTTTCGTCTATATCAATTTTCAACGCTGCATGGCTTGCAAACATGCGCCTTAAGCCATCCATCACTATGGCTGTAAAAGTTAAACCACCAATTATCAATAACCACGTCGTTAATGCCATAGGATTGTAAATCTTTAAAAAAATTATTATTATGCTGCAAAGCACTTAAACTCGTAGATTTAGACTATACCCCCTAAATAATAGATATAAAACCTTTAGGCGTTGTTTTTATAGACTTATTTAATTATACCCCCCTAAAACTCGATAAAAGCGAAAAATAGTGACTAAATAAACCTTTAAACTGGTAAAGCGTGATCTGTCATGCTGATGGCCTGAGTCATATCCACGGTTACCACTCTAGACACCCCCGCTTCTTGCATAGTGACACCTAGTAATTGAGTCGCCATTTCCATAGCAATTTTGTTATGACTAATATAAATAAACTGTACCTGGGCTGACATTTCTTTAACTAGGCGGGCATAGCGCTCCACATTAGCATCATCAAGGGGAGCATCGACTTCATCTAACATGCACAAAGGTGACGGGTTGAGCTGAAAAATTGAAAAAACCAAGGCAATAGCAGTCAATGCCTTTTCTCCACCTGACAACAGGTGAATGCTACTATTTCTTTTACCCGGGGGTTGCGCCATGATGGTGACCCCCGTAGACAACATGTCATCATCAGTGAGTTCCAAAGAAGCGCGACCACCCCCAAATACCTTTGGAAATAACGCATTTAAACTTTCATTAACCGTGTCAAAAGTTTGTTTAAACCGCGCTCGGGTTTCTTTATCAATTTTATTGATTGCTTGCTCTAAACTGTCTAATGCTTCAATCACTTCATCATACTGCTGGTCTAAAAAGGTCTTGCGCTCCTGTTGCAGCTTGTATTCTTCAATCGCAACGAGGTTAATTGCGCCTAAACGTTTAATGCGACTTTGACACTGCTCTAGCAACTGGCTTAATTGTCGTTGATCCATTGTATCGGGCAGAATTTCAGCAAGCTTTTCTACCAATACATTTTGTTCCTTCATCGATTGTTTAATATGCTCAGCACTGACTTCTAATTCACGCTCGATTAGACGCTGGTCTTGCAATAGCGCATCGGTTTGCTGGATGTCACTGTCTTGTTTTAGCTGTTCTTGTTCATACTGGCGAATGAGCTGTTCCACCTGATTAATAGCCTGGCGCCCCTGTTCCATAGCTGTTTCGGCATCAAGCCGAAGCACCAGTAGTGCTTGTAGCCGATCGGTAAGACTGGTTTCAGTGCCATCTTGTAGATGGTTTTGGTTGCCATCCCTAGCCTCTATTTCAGTTTGCTTATCGCTCCACTGCGCCCGCTGCTCATGCAATCGATCAACAGATCGTCCTAAACTAGTAATCTGTGCCAACACACTATCTGTACGCGCCTGCATTTTCATTAGTTGTTGTTGTTTTTGATTAAATTCGAGCTTTGCTTGGCCAAGCTGAGTTTCTATGGCTTCTTTGTCTGCTTCTAGTTCAGGCAGATTCAATTGCGCGTCTTCTAACACTGCCTGCTGCTCACTCAACTCTTCCTGCAGCAACGCCATTTCTTCGTCTAAATGTTGCAAGCGCTGAGTTTGCTGTTCGATACGCTGTTGTAATCTATGCTGCTGTGCCAAACCCTGTTGGCTTTGTAGCTGCAATAACGCCAATGCTTGCTGTTGTTGTTGATACTGGTTTTGACCCAACTGCCAGGTTTGACGCATTTGACTTAATGCCTGCTCTGCTTCTAGGGCACCCTCTCGTGCATGGGACAGCTTTGCTTGTGTCTGTTGCTGGTGCGCACGCAGAGCCTCTTCCTGTGCGGCCAAGGCTTGAACCTGATGTTTGCGCCCTAACACTCCTGTAGCACTACCTTCTCTTGGCGGCGTGCGCACCCAACCATGCCCTAGCCATAAACCGTTGGGCAGTACCACACTGCCATACACGGGCAAACTCGCCAATATCTTGTGGGCTTGAGGCTCATCTTGCGCTAGGTATACGTGGGCTAACAGCCCTTTTAAGCCCGCGGGGGCACTCACCTTATTAAACAAACTGGGGTAGGTGTTTAAGACCTCAGCAGAGTGCTCATTCATATCTGGCACCAGCAAGGTTAAGCCTCTAACATCAGACCATTGCTCGAGGCTTTGGTCGGGCTGCTGAGACAACAAATACCCACCTAGCCAATCTTGTAATACATGTTCAATGGCCAGCTCCCACTCATCATCGACCTGCAGGGTATCAATAAGTTTCTGACTTGTATCCAGGTGCCAAGCTGAAGGCAACTCAGGGGCTCCTTGCTCGGCCTCCAATAGCAGTAAACGCAAGGAGGCTAGCTGGCCAGCTAAGATGCCCAATTCTTGAACTTGACCATCTAGTTGATCTTGCTGCTCACGTTCTTGCAGTCTTAAGCTTTTCAGCTGTTGCTCCATACTTAAGACCTGCTCAGCCACCTGTTGTTGGCTTTGCTGCTGCTGATCAAGCTGTGCATCCAATAGATCAATGTCATTATGGTTTGGAAGGCTTAGGCCTTCCAATTCGGTTGTGCTTATTTGTCGATCTTGTCGCACTTGAACCGCTTGTTGTTGCTGGTGTTGAAACGCCGTTTGAGCCACTTCAATAATGCGTTTTAAGTGCGCCTGTTGCTCACTTTTTTGTTGCCAAAGACTTTGCCAGTCTTGGCGATGTTCTTCCTTTTCTTGCAAATTGGTCTCAGCTTCAAATAACTGCTCAGAGGCCAGCTCAGCATCAAGTACTAGTTGGTCTTGTTGTTGTTTTAGGTGGTTGAGTTCTTTGCCATCGGCAGCACAGGCCTCATCAATACGGCTTAATTGCTGCTGCGCTTCGGTAGCATCAGCCTGTAAACGTTGCTGCTGTTGATGCTGGTGCTCTATCGTTTGTTCTAAGCGTGCAATGTCTGCCCCTAAACTATAAAACCCACCCTGTTGCTGGGTAAAGCTTTCATTAAGCAACGCCAAGTCGTTTTTTTGTACCTCAACTTTCACCAACCGAGTGTCTTGTTCACTGCGCTGCAACACCATTTTATCTTGAATACGCGCCATACCAAAGCGCTGATCTACTAACTTTTGGCGTAATTCACGCCATTGTAGGGTCGCTAGCTGGGACTTATGCTGGCGTTCGTTTTGCTTTAACTCAGTGTATTTTTCTGCCGCTGCAGCTTGCTGCTTGAGGGTCTCTAGTTGGCGACCCAACTCTTCTCTAATGTCGAGCAGTCGTGCTAAATTCTCTCGGCTCCGGCTAATTCGATTAGACGTATCACGACGACGTTCTTTATACCGCGAAATGCCGGCAGCTTCCTCAATGTAGACGCGTAATTCTTCAGGACGTGATTCAATTAAGCGAGAAATCATACCCTGCTCAATAATGGAATAGCTGCGGGGGCCTAGACCTGTCCCCAAGAATAAATCGGTCACATCACGCCGACGGCATTTTTGGCCATTCAAATAATAGGTAGACTGCCCTTCGCGGGTGACCTTACGACGGATGGACACTTCGTTGTAGCTGGCAAATTCACCCGCCAAGGTGCGGTCATGATTATCGAATACTAATTCAATCGTTGCTTGGCCCACGGGTTGCCGGCTGCTGGAACCATTAAAGATAACATCCGTAGCATTTTCTCCACGCAGGTTTTTAGCAGAACTTTCTCCCATTACCCAGCGCACTGCATCAATGATGTTAGATTTACCACACCCATTGGGGCCCACTATGGCACACAGGTTGCCCGGTAGATTAACCTTAGTGGGATCGACAAATGATTTAAAACCAGCTAATTTGATGCTCTTTAGGCGCATCCATACACTCTATTATTTTAATTTTCGAAGCTAGATTACTTCAGGATTTGGTCAATGGTCAAATAAACTGTTTCATTTTCTGTACTTGTTTCTATACCATCAATAACAACCGCTAGGACTTGACCCACCAAGTCGCCCGATTTTTGGCCCGGCACGCCAGCTATAGCAACATGAGCGCTAATATTCAAGGTTTTATAATCCGCCAAACGAGTGCCCTCTTGCAGCGCCATCGAGTCAGTTAGCAGCATATCTAATGGAAGCTCTCTAGGGTTTAGCTTGGTGGCAAAAAGGGGCATGCCTTGATCAGACTCTCGAGCATAAACAAATAGCACGGCTTGAGGTGACGCAGGTAAGGCTAGACCATTGGCCAAAGACACTTTTATGGGCAGGCTTGCGCCTAAGTCCTGACTAGGGTCTTTGTTGAGCATTTTTTGTGCACTAGCGATACCGGCTTGCAGTGAGGCCTTACCCTGGCCCTCTCCTGCTCTGGGCAAGGCCCGTTGCCAAAACTGTATCGCCGCATCATAGCGTTGGCTCTCAAACGCTTGGATTCCAAGCAAACTTAAAGCCGAGACATCTTTAGGGTCCTGCGCTATCGCTGCCCCTATGGCTTGATTGACCCGCGAGTTAAATTCACCTTCATTAAAAAACACAGCCTGTGCATACTGCCCCAGCAAAGCAGCCTGTTGCTGGCTGCCTATCTGCACATAACTTAAGGCCTGTTCAAAGGCGCCAATGCCCTTTAATGTCTGTTCCAGTTGCATGTAACTATTGGCCAACAAGTACCAGCCTTCTGGATTATTGGGGTGCTGTTTTAGCTCATCTTCAAGACTACTGATTA
Source organism: uncultured Pseudomonadales bacterium (assembly GCA_963925635.1). Taxonomy (GTDB): domain Bacteria; phylum Pseudomonadota; class Gammaproteobacteria; order Pseudomonadales; family Balneatricaceae; genus Njordibacter. The sequence goes on from CAWUTT010000034.1 coordinate 13,545, forward strand.
AAGCCGTTACCGAGGGTGCTGACGCCGCCAGCGAACGGGTGTTTTTTAAGTTAACATTTTGCTCCAAACTGCCATAGGCCCCAAGTTGGGTATAGGTCAACAACCCAGCGACAGGGATCACTAACGCCACCAACAATAACAGTAAGCCCCCAGCGTGATTAGAAGAGCTTTTGGGGGTTAAAGAGGCTGAAGTTTCTAGTAATAGAGTGCGCTGCATTTCAGCTAAAGCTTGATCATAGTCACTGCGATTAATCTGCGCAGAAGCCAGCTCATGTTCAAGCTCAGACTGTTTAACACGATAAAGCTCCACCACAGCATCATTTCTGTTGTTGGATGCAGCGGATATGGGCAAAGGTCGCCACCAAGCCCAAAGTACAAAACCACTGGTTAGGCAAAGTAAAAGGGCAATAGCAGCCCAAAGTTCAGTCATTTTTTAATCCTTGTTGGGCGCCTGATTATCGGCTAAAAGTTGATCCAACCGCTGCTGTTCCGAGGGTGTTAACATCGCCCCTTGGTCGTGGGTTTTTCGACCAAAAAACCACAGTGCCCATAAACCGATAAGCAACATGCCAAAAGGCCCCAGCCAAAGCACTAGCGTGGCTTTGTTAAAGGGTGGGTCATAAAGGATAACCTCACCATAACGCTGCACCATAAAATCGGTAATCTGGCCATCTGTTTGGCCAGAGTTTATTAACGTTTGCACTTGCGTGCGCAGGTCTTTAGCAATAATTGAGTCTGAATCCGCTAAATTTTGGTTTTGACATTTTGGACAACGCAGCACAGTGGTCAAGTCGACAAAGCGTTGCGCCATTTCTGGCTGCGCAAATTCATATGACTTGATATCAGCTTGTGCTAAAGGCAACACCAACATCGATAAGGCAAAAAAAACACTGACTAAATAATTGTTTAACATCAATTTTTTGCCTCTAATAGCTGCAGATACTGATCGCGTAATGGCGGCCAAGTTCGCTCGTTTAATTCACCAGTGAGTTTATCAATCACCACGCCCTGGGCGTCAATTAAGTAAGTTTCTGGGGCCCCCACTACACCTAATTCGATACCTAAAGAACCGTTTGGGTCGAACACAGAAAACACATAAGGATTACCCAGTTCTTGCAGCCATTGCTGGGCTGCATCACGTTGGTCATGGTAATTAACCCCAAAAATGCGCACTTTATCTTGTTCTGCAATGGCATTTAAAAACTCATGCTCAGCTCTGCATGTAGGGCACCAAGTAGCCCACACATTGACTAAGGCGGGTTCACCCAGCATATCCGCTTGAGTCACAGCAGTACTTGGAGAGGACAGAGTTTGACCCATGAATTGGGGTAATGGTTTACCAATCAAGCTTGATTCATTAATGGTAAGATCTTTGCCAATACCTTCGTACAAGAACAATCCCAGCGCAAAAGCCATGAGCATGGGCGACACCATCAATAACCGCTTTGAAATTGTGGTCATAATACAGCTCCCTCAATAGTTGGCTTAGTCGTCATAGTTGGCATTGTTGGCTTTGCTGACTTAGCTGAACTAGTTCGCCGATAACGCTTATCCCATACTGCTAGCACACCCCCTAACGCCATCATCAGAGCACCCAGCCAAATCCAACGAATCATGGGCTTTATATGCAACCGCATGGCCCAAGCTCCATCGGCTAGGGGCTCACCCATAGCCACATAAATATCTCGACTTAAAGCCGGGTCTATCGACGCTTCTGTCATGGTTTGACCACGGGCCGTATAAGTGCGTTTTTGGGGCAATAAGTAGGTCACCAACTGATCATTTTTGACCACCTTAACCTGACCCTCAACAGCAGTAAAGTTAGGCCCTATGACATTTTCAACACCCATAAAAGTAAATTCATACTCACCCAGCGTGGCTTCATCACCAACGCCCATACGTAAGTCTTTTTGCACTGAATAATGGCTCACAACAGCAATGCCCATAACCATCACTCCCACTCCAAGATGTGCAAACAACATACCATAGTAACCTGGGTTTAATTGGCGCAAACCACGCCACCAACTTTGGTGCCGGAGCCTGCGCCTCAGATCAACCCAAGAGGCCGCCAACAGCCACACCATCAAGGCTGCAGCTAAAGCCGTTGAGGCATTAAACTCACCGTTATAAGCAAATGGAAACACCAACCCCAGCACCACCGCAATAAGTGCTGGTGAACGGAGTAAGCGCCATAACTCATTGGGGTTTATACGTTTCCATTTAGAGCCCAAACCTAAACCCATTGCCACCACCAGCAATACCATCAAAGGTACAAAAGCTGCATTAAAATAGGGAGGGCCTACGGAAATTTTCCCACCCCCCATAGCATCCAAAAACAAGGGGTATAGGGTACCCAGTAGGATGGTTAGGGCGGCGATCACGAGCAGCACATTATTGGATAATAAAAACGTTTCACGGGACCAGAAACGATAGCCCACTCGACTTTCTACCGTAGTTGCACGCAGAGCAAACAGTAACAAGGATCCACCCACAGTGATGGCCAATAGTACCAATACAAAGTAGCCTCTATCTGGATCAGAGGCAAAAGCATGCACCGAGGTGAGTACCCCTGAGCGTACTAAAAAAGTACCCAGCAAACTTAAGCTAAAGGCCAAAATAGCTAATAACAAGGTCCAATTTTTGAACAAACCTCGTTTTTCTGAAACTGCCAAAGAGTGTAATAAAGCAGTCCCTACCAACCATGGCATAAATGAAGCATTCTCAACAGGATCCCAAAACCACCAACCTCCCCAGCCAAGTTCGTAGTATGCCCACCAACTACCTAAGGCGATGCCTGCTGTTAAAAAAGCCCATGCGACACTGGTCCATGGTCGCGACCAACGCACCCAGGCAGCATCATAGTGGCCATCGAGTAAGGCAGCTATAGCAAATGCAAAGGCGACAGAAAAACCAACATAGCCCATGTACAACATGGGTGGATGCACAATGAGGCCAAAGTCCTGCAACAAGGGATTTAAGTCTGCACCTTGAAGGGCCGCTTCTGGTAACAAACGCCAAAAAGGATTACTGGTGAGTAAAGTGAAGGAGATAAAACCCACACCAATCATACCCATCACCGATAAAACCCGAGCTTGCATCGTTAAAGGCAATGTTTTGCTCAACAAACTGACCGCCATAGTCCACATACCAAGAATCACTACCCATAGTAATAATGACCCTTCATGCCCCCCCCATACGGCACTAATTTTATATTGCATGGGCAAGGCCGTATTTGAATTCTGCGCCACGTAACGCACACTAAAGTCATCTTGGGCAAAGGCTATGGTCAACATGGCAAAAGCGATCAACAGCATGACGCCAAGCCCCACTGCTAATGGTTTAGCACTGAGCATGAGACGGGTTTGACCGGTATAAGAACCTAGCATGGGTAAAAGACCCAAACTGAGGGCTAAGAATAAAGCCAATATTAAGGCCATATTGCCAATTTCTGGAATCATTTGTATGCCTTTATTGTCGTGGTAGTGTCGTTTTCCTGAGCATTTAGCTCCCCTGTCACCAAACTGGCAGCCTGAGCTTCATTGAGGGCTTGAGTCACTTCAGGGGGCATGTATTTTTCATCGTGCTTAGCTAACACCTCATCAGCTAAAAACACCCCTTCATCATTGAGCTTTCCTTGGGCCACAATCCCTTGGCCTTCGCGGAACAGATCCGGCAAGATGCCCGTATAGTTCACTTTAACATCTTCCACAAAATCAGTAATCACAAAGCGCACAGTCAAACTGTCCGAAGCACGCACTAGACTGCCTTCTCTTACCATACCACCAGCCCTGATGCGCTGGTGTGCTGGTGCCTTACCTTGAGCCATATCGGAAGGAGAAAAAAACAGGTTTATATTCTGCGACAAGGCATACAGCACCAAGCCCACAATGACCCCCACTCCGCACAAAAGCCCAACAATGAGTAACAACTTATTTCGTCTTTTTGGGTGCATCAACATCATTATTAACCCTTTAATTACTGATTACGTCTCACCATGGCTTGAACCCGCTTTAGGGCCTTCATCTTTTGGCTTCTGGCATGCCAAACATTAATACCTACAAGAGCAAAAAACAGCCCGTAACAAGACCAAACATATGCCCCATGTCCTGCCATATTTAATAACCCATTTACAGATTCAAAATACATTATGTTGCTCCAGTAATATCTCGGTGCTTGATGAGCCAGGTTGCGCCTGACTGGGTATATAGTATTTGCGCCCTAGTGCGCACCAACACCACCAGGGCAAATACGCAATAACTACCTAACACAGTTAAAAGTAAGGGCAAATACATGTCTGCAGGCATGCTTGGTTTTGCGGTTAGAGTGAAACTGGAGGTTTGATGCAGGGTGTTCCACCATTCCACAGAATATTTAATTATGGGAATATTAATGGTACCTACTATGGCCAATATAGCAGTGGCTTTGCCTGCGACTTGACGCTCGCTGATGGCCTGGTTTAACGCCATGACTCCCGCATAAAGAAAGAGTAACACTAAGGTGGAGGTGAGCCGAGCATCCCAAACCCAATACGCGCCCCAAGTAGGCTTTCCCCAAATGGCACCAGTTAATAAAGCGATTAGGGTAAAGGTTGCACCAATCGCAATACAACTGCGGGCCACCATAAAGGCCACTTTGATCTTCCAAATAATGCCAACTGCGCCAGCAAGTGCCATCGCTAAAAATATCGATTGTGACAAAATAGCGGCGGGCACATGCACATACATAATACGAAAACTGTTACCTTGTTGGTAATCTGCTGGCGCAAAGGCTAAGCCCCATATCGCACCCCACATAAGTAAAACTGCAGCTGCCACGGCGAACCACGGCTGCAGGCGACCGCCAATATCATAAAACCATTTAGGCGAACCCATCTGATAAAACCAACGAGGGATGCGCCACATAGACTGAGCCATAAGTACTATCTCTTTCAGTGCGTTGTATTGATTTAGTTTAGTAGATTAGGAAATAACTGACATTTTTCTCACAATATTGTACTGAGTATTTTACAGGCTTATGTTACAGCTTTAAAGCCGAACCGGCTGCCCAAGGCGTGATCATTAAGGCAAAAACAAGCATCGCAGCTAATAAGGCCATATAGCCGTCTACCGCCATGCCTTGTGCCGCAGCAGCCACACTAGAAGCGCCAAAAATAATCACCGGTACGTACAAAGGTAAAATTAGTAACGTCAGCAACATGCCACCGCCTCTAACGCCGGTAACCAATGCTGCGCCAATCGCACCAAGTAAACTAAGTGTTGGCGTGCCTATAAGCAGGCTTAACATCAAAGTGGGGACAGCTTGGCTAGGCAAAAACAGCATCGTGGCAATTAAGGGAGACATTAATATTAAAGGCAAACCACTGACTAACCAATGAACAAATACCTTAGCAAGAACCACACTCCAACTGGGATAGGGCGCCAACAATAACTGCTCTAAGCTGCCATCGTCGTGATCTAGCTTAAACAACAGTTCCAAAGACAGCAGCGTTGCCAGCATTGCCGCTACCCAAATGATACCCGCAGCAGTTTGAGATAAAAGCGCGGCTTCAGGACTAATACCTAAAGGAAATAACGCGATGACCAGCACGAAAAATACCAATGGATTGAGCATTTCTGCCGGCTGCCTTGCTACTAATAGCAAATCACGGCGAACAATGGTGAGCATAAATTTGATCACATTAACGCCCCGCCTTCACTGGCCCTATTAATTGGCGAGCTTGGCGCATATGCACTCAGGTCAAAAACTTTAACCTGTGGCAAGTTTATGGCTTGATGACTAGTCATCAATACCGCCCCACCTAAACCTATGTGTTGGCTTAACCAGTCTTGCTCATCAACGATGCCCTGCTGGTCTATTGATGTAAAAGGCTCATCTAATAGCCATAGGTCGGCTTTACACAGGTGCAGACGAGCCAAAGCGACCCTGCGTTTTTGACCCGCTGAAAGCTGTGCCACTGTATTCTCTTCATAGCCCCTCAGACCCACTTGCTCTAAGGCTGCGTATCGTTGTTCTTGGGTTGAGACTCCATCAAGCCCCGCCAACCAAGCCAAGTTCTCATCTGCTGTAAGCTGTTCTTTAAGACCCAACTTATGGCCAATATAGATAACCTTGGTGGCCTTATCAGGCAACCATACCTGCCCCATGTCGACTGCATGGAGGCCTGCAAGCTGGCGTAATAAGGTGGTTTTTCCTGCCCCATTGAGGCCTTTAATGTGCCATAGCTCGCCAGCCTTAACGCAGAGGTCAAGGCCACTGTATAAAACTCGCAAGTCCCTCTCACAAGCCAAATCGCTAGTACACAAGAGTTCAGGTGGGGTCGAAGGTGTAAAGGACACTAATCGCTAACTCATTTACGTTAAGACGGTTAATTATATCTGTTTGCAAGCCCAATGAGAATGAAATTAGGCTACCCAATAACCAAACTATAGCGCACACCATTAAAATTTTGCCATTGCTCATGCCCTAAAGAATGCACCGGCCCAACAATGCTATCAACTAACACCGATTGCTGGGTTTGCTTAAGTTTAAGGCTATGACCCTGCCAACTGTTTAAGTCATAGGCAACTGCCTTAATATTGAGCAATCCCCTCAAATCCAGTAACACTTGGTCAGTATGCGTTTCGCCCTGCCAATGGGCTCCCCCTTTTGCAATTAAGGGCCCACATATCGCCTGCATACCTGATAGGTCGGCCAATGGTAGGAGTACATCTTGCGCCCCCACCTTAACCTTTAAACAGGCTTGGGGCTCCAGTGAGCAAGTTACTTGCTCATTTGCTTTAGCCTCATCAAGCTTAGTACTAGCAGGGGACAATAACCCAGACAGGTAGTCCATGAGTACTGCATCATCTTCGTTGACCATTAGTTCACTCTAGACCATTGGGGTATTTGCTTTCGCTTGCGCTGCAACTGGGTCAGTAATAAGTCATAGGCCTGAACACCACGTGCTAAATGGTTGTACTGACTAGGCACCTGACCCGCTGAGCTAGCATTGCGAAATTGCGTATCAATAGGAATAAGAGCATGGGAGACGTGCTCGCCAAATTCTGCTCGAATAATACGTAAACTCTGAATCGATGATTTGGTACGGCGGTCGTACATGGTTGGCAGGACCAAGGCTTGCAATTGCTGGTGACGCGTCTTCAATACCAGATCTAAGCTTTTAGACATGCGCATCAAACCCTTGATCGCAAGAAACTCAGTTTGCACCGGCATTAACAATAACTCACATGCGGCCAACGCATTAATCATAGCCACACCCAACACTGGCGGACTATCAATAAGCACGTAATCAAACATACTATCAACCTGCCCTAAGGCCTGTTGCATGACCAGACCCAAGCCACCTAACTGCCCTGATTGGCGCTCCAGCGCCGCCATCCGACTGCTAGCTGGAAGCAAGGTGAGGTTAGCCAAATTAGTGTTCACAAATAGCTTAGCAATCGCTTGTTGAGGATTAACAAACAAATCGTAAACAGAGTGTTTTATGGTGTCTGGGTCTAAGCCAAAGTAACTGGTAAGGGAGCCATGCGGGTCTAAATCAACCACCAAGACTTGGTGACCTTGTTGGGCCAGAAGGCCAGCTAACGTCACCACGCTAGTGGTTTTCCCTACCCCACCCTTTTGGTTCGCTACTGCCCATACTTGCATCGTCATAAAGCCACTTTAGGTGGCTTTGGTGTGCCACACAAAACCAGTATTTTTTGAGAGATTTGAGACAAGGGTAATTCAAACTCAACTGCACCTATTTGTTGAGCAACTCTGGGCATCCCATAAACCACACTAGAATTCTCATCTTGGCCCACAGTTTGACAACCCACTTCACGCATACGCAATAGCCCCTGCGCTCCATCAGCTCCCATGCCCGTCAAAATAACGCCCACTGCCAGGCTGCCTGCTGCCTTGGCGACAGAATCAAACAGTACATCAACTGAGGGTCTATGCCGATTAACTTTTTCTGTATGCAAAATTCTACAAATATACCCATGGCCACGACGGCGCAGTGTGACGTGACAATTACCGGGAGCCACATAAGCATGTCCAGGCAACATTTCACAGCCATCTGTCGCTTCCATGACGGTGATTACAGACGCTTCATTTAAACGCTTCGCCAGAGCTGCGCTAAAAGTTGGCGGAATGTGCTGGGCTATGACAATGGGTGGCGCATCCACTGGCATCACTGACAATATTTGGTGCAGTGCTTCAGTACCCCCCGTAGATGCGCCTATCGCAATAACACTACCCGCTATTGGGGTACCCGAGTTAGTGAGCAAGGGGGGTCGTTTATTATCGTCATCTACCCGCATAAGCAGACTACTTTGTGCCAATGCATTGACATTGGCCAGTGATGCCATGTGTATTTTCTCTACCACTAACTTAGAAAACTTATTAATCCCCCAGTCTTCTTGGAGGGTAGATTTGGCCACATAATCAAAGGCACCCAGTGATAAAGACTCAAATGTGGCCATAGCCCCTTTTTCCGTCAAAGTGGAGACCATGACCACTGGCATCGGGCGTAAGCGCATTAAATTACGCAAAAAGGTAATGCCATTCATCTTTGGCATTTCTATGTCGAGGGTTAATACGTCTGGATTAAGTTGCTTTATTTGGTCACGCGCCACATAGGGGTCTTCGGCTGTGCCAACGACTTCCATGCGTGAGTCACTATTAATTATGCCCGTCAGTAACTTTCGCATTAGTACTGAGTCATCAATGACTAATACTGAAATCAGCTTCAAAAAATACCTCTCAAACTGCTAAAAAAGGTCAATTTCACCATCTCGGGGGAACCTCTTAATGTCTTGTAAATAGGCGGCTTCACGGCGCACAACCGTGGCTTGGTTAGTACTTCTTAGCTTACGTACTTTTACCTTGCCGGTTTGCGGAAAATAAAGTAGCTTTCGAGGAAAATAATCACCCACATCATGCGCAGCGACCGCAATGCCTTCTTTGCCTAGGAAATCAAATACAAAATCGATATTCCGCTTGCCAATATCTGCTGTCAGGTTATCTAATACTTTACCACCGCCAAACAACTTTACTTCCAAATCTGTTTTATTGCCACCGTACTTTAGTATTTCATTAATGAGCACTTCCATAGCCCAATTGCCATATCTAGCGGCAGTAGTATCTGAGGTTAAGGTAGACGCGCTAATCACCTTTTGCGGTAACATAAAATGGTTCATGCCGCCGACATTGGTTTTGGGATTGCGTATGCAAGCTGAAACACATGACCCCAAAACAGTCATGATCATTTCATCTCTACCTGAAACATATACTTCACCAGGCATCAACTTAGCTGATGAGATGGACATGGCATTATCCCAGTAGCGCTTAATACCTTCAAACCCGTCTAGCGCAGGCGGCAGATCACGGCCCTGGCCTATGCCTATAGACGTCATTTAACTTTCCTGTAAACCGTGTTACCAATAGAGGCAAAGCGATCCGACAATTTATACATACTCTCAGAGTGACCAATCACTAAATAACCGCCTGGAGCCAACATTTCAGCAAACCGATCAAACAAGACTTTTTGTGTAGGCTTGTCAAAATAGATCACCACATTGCGACAAATAATCATTTCAAACAATCCAGACATAGGCCAATCCTGCAAAAGATTGAGCGGTTTAAAAAAAGTCATGCTGCGTAACATTTTTTTAACTTGGACATTATCTTTTCCATGCATAGTGAGCTTGTCAAAATGTTGTGACACCAGCTGCGAACTAAGGCTACTAACTCGGTCACGCGAGTAAACCCCAGATTGTCCTTTAGCCACGACATTAGTATCGATGTCTGTCGCCAATATTTTTGTGTCCCACTGAGTAGGTATTTGTCCACTTAGGGTTATGGCCACGGAATATGCTTCTTCACCCGTTGAACTGCCTGCTGACCAGATCCTTAATTTTTTTCTATTAACATTAGACTTCCACTCAGGAATAGCGACGTTTTTAATAAAATCAAAATGATGAGATTCTCGAAAAAATGAGGTTAAGTTGGTCGTGATCGCATTAACAAAATGAATAAACTCAGGGCTATCTTGGCGTAGAGCCAAACTTAGATAGTCATCAAACCCAAGGCAACCGGTGTTTCGAATGCGTCTAGACAGTCGACTGTAAACCATGTCCTCTTTAATGCCTTTTAATACGATGCCCGCGTGCTTATAAATCACTTCACTTATAATTTTGAAGTTCTTTTTTGACATGCTAAATTCACGGCCATTCGCTTCCATTGGAGAGGTGTCTTTCATAAGGTGATTCAAAATTACTGTTCTTGTGAGTCAAGTCTTGAGGCCAAAGCTAAACGTTGCTCTCTAAGTGTAATAACCGTTCACTATCCAAAAGAATGACCATTTTTCCCTTAACTTCAGTCAAACCCTCAATAAATTCATGACTCACGCTTTGATTAACGCTGGGGGGAGACTGCCGATCATTGGAAGATAAAGTGAACACGTCTGACACGGCATCAACCACCACACCCATAATACGGTTGACCCTCTCAGTGCTCACTTTGAGCACAATAACTACCGTATTTTCATCATAGTTAGCATCGGCAAGTTGAAACAAAACACGCAAGTCTATAACTGGAACAATGGCCCCACGCAGATTAATGACCCCACTCACATAGTCAGGAGCATTAGGAATAGGTGAAACATTACCCCAACCACGAATTTCCTGTACGTTGAGAATATCGACACCATACTCTTCATCTTGCATTAAAAAAGTGAGATATTGCCTTTGATCTTCAAAATCATGTGTTGTCGAATGGTCTACCAAGGCAGCAGTTTGCTTCGCTACATCTTTTGCGTCTTCTTGTTCGGCGATGCTCATTAAAGTTCTCCTAAGCCGCTGCGTCAGTCATTTGTTTTGCCGCCGCAATATCATTACCCGCTAAACTCGACAAACCGATCGGGTCTACAATCATTGCCACAGTGCCATCGCCCAATATGGTTGCGCCTGAAACACCCACAACCCGTGTGTAATTTTCTTCCAAACTCTTAATGACCACTTGTTGTTGGGCTAATAATTCATCAACCACAACACCAATTTTTTGTCCTTCAGACTCAACCACCACAAGAAGACTACCATCCAACACCCCATTTTCTTCACGCAAGCTAAATAAACGATCTAAACGGAGAATTGGAATATACTCGTCTCGCAGGCTGTATACATCACTGCCCCCAGCGAGGTTATTCACCTTGGCACCATCAATTTGTAAAGACTCACTGATGGACACTAATGGGAAGATATAGGTTTGGTCTGCAACCGTAACTAGCTGGCCATCCAAGATAGCCAAAGTCAGAGGCAGACGAATACGAAAAGCACTACCCACCCCCATTTCTGATGATACTTCCACAGAGCCGTTAAGTTCCTGAATATTGCGTCGCACAACATCCATACCTACACCACGACCTGACAAGTCGCTCACTTGCTCAACCGTTGAGAGACCGGGAGTAAACAACAACTCTAACTTTTGTTCTTGCGTTAACTGTTCAGACTCAGCGACCAGACCGTTTTTGCGTGCCTTGGCTAACAGACGTTCAGTATCAATGCCTCCACCGTCATCCGACATTTCGATGACAATACTACCACCTTGATGGAAGGCTTTTAAGACAATGGTACCCATTTCAGGTTTGCCAGCAGCGATACGCTGTGCCGGCATTTCGATACCATGATCCAACGCATTACGAATTAAATGCACCATTGGATCACTAATTTTTTCCATCACCGTTTTATCAAGCTCGGTACTTTCACCACTCACTTCTAGCTGAACTTTTTTACCCAACTGGATACTAATATCGCGGACCATACGAGGTAATCGATTGAAGGTAAAACTGATCGGCAACATACGAATGCGCATTACACTGTCTTGCAACTCACGGGTATTTTGTTCAAGTTGCACCAGCCCCTCACGCAGATTACCTATGTGCTCCTCAGTAATACTATCTCTGGCAGAACCCATCTGACCCAGCATAGACTGAGTAATGACCAGTTCACCAACCAGATTAATCAGGCTGTCAACCTTGTCAATGCCCACGCGTATAGAGCTCGATTCAACCTTAGTGGCCTTTGTTTTGACTGGATCTTTGACTGGGGCTTTAACTGAATCTTTGACTGGGTCAGTAACCGTCTCAGTCGAACTATCTACCATGGGGCTAGGAAGTAGTAAATCATCCAAACCAGGCAAAGGGCCCGAAGGCATGACTAGGCGTTGACCCAGCGCAGCGCTGGGACTGGCTTGAGGGTTGTTTTGTTGATCTTTGGACTGGTTAGAAACAAGCGCAGAGGCATCTTGTAATATGGGTGTGATAGACAGCTGGCATTCATCTTCAACCCATTCAAATACTTCTTCAACATCGTCAATTTTACAGCTAGTAAGCAGCTCTATGGTCCAAGACAAATAGCAATTATCCGGCACCAAAGCTTCCAGTAGTGGCAACTCAGCACTGTCTACGGTGGTTTTTATCTCACCTAAGGTGGCGAGTTCACGCAACATCCGTACTGGGTCATTACCCCCTTTAAGCATATCTACATGGGGCTTAAAGTAAATGTTAAAGCCAACTTGTTGCCGACTAGTGCCATAAGACGGCTCTTCTGAGATGCCATCATCTGTGGCGGCATCATCTGCAACGTTATCGGCAGCGGACTCCGTAATTTCTGGCGCCAACAACTGGCCAGTAATGCTATTGGCTTTGACTAGATTAGCGCTATCAGCATAACTGGCACCATCTAACACAGCCTGAAATACCCCAGCCAACTCGTTAGCACGCTGCATGTCTGGGTCTTGTTTTGATTGTAAGGCTTCGAGTAACCCCCTTAGACAATCAACAGATTGTAAAAAAAGTTCAATACCATCGGCATCAATAGCCTGCTCGCCATCCCGAACTTTATCCAGTAAGGTTTCCAATATGTGAGTAAATTCAGCAACTTGCACAAACCCAAAGGTGCCACTACCGCCTTTTATGGAGTGGGCGGCCCGAAAGATAGCATTAATCTGTTCGCTGTCAGGATTACCCACGTCTAAGTCGAGCAAGGCCGCCTCCATTAGCTCTAGGCCTTCGAAGCTCTCTTCAAAGAATACTGCATGAAATTGGCTGAGATCAATACTCATGTCATAACCCTTTTACGATCTAAATGTAGACGTCTAAACTGTCTGCTTCGGGCCTAACTTCTAAGCCAAAAGCTCATTAGCTGATTACTTTTTTTATGGTCGCTAGTAACTTGTCAGGATTAAATGGCTTAACGACCCAGCCCGTAGCACCAGCGCCCTTGCCAGCCATTTTTCTGTCACTTGATGTTTCTGTAGTCAACATTAGAATGGGCGTGTATTTGTATGCCTCTAGCTGGCGTAATTGTTTGACTAGCTCTATACCATTCATCACTGGCATATTAATATCACTTAACACCAAGTCAAATGATTCATTTTTGGCAATATCTAACGCCTGCTGGCCGTCAACCGCTTCAACCACATCATAACCAGCGCTTTCCAGGGTGAACACCACCATCTGGCGCATTGACGCAGAATCGTCTACTGCCAGTATTTTTGTCATCAAAGTAACTCCATTATAAAATAAATTGACTCAGCCATGATCAAACTTAACATGCCTTTAGTAGGTAATCAAAACTGCTATTTTAGCCCAACTCTTGGCTTAAGCCTGAAACTCGAATTAGCTCTTGGATGGTTTTTGGCACATTAAATAACGCCACGGGGATGTTTTTTGCAGCACAGCTTTTTTTAAATGCCAACAACAGTTGCAAACCTGATGCGTCAACCCTAACTAATTCAGAGGCGTCTATGATCACCTCGTTATCAGCTAAAGTCTCATCTGCAAGGCGGGTAAGCCATACGCCAACTTGAGAGATGGTTAAGTCCGCATCCAATTGGATGGTTGTGCAACTGCTCATAGCCTAGTCCTATTCTAACTTATTTAAATAGAAAATTAACGGACTTTGTGGTGATAGTCAACGCCACAGTGCGTTTCAGAGGTGATTTAAGCTATCAGCATTATCAAAACTTTTAACACCAATATTACAGATTATTTCAAGAGGCTAGCCGAACACTTTAAACGCACATAAATAATGGCCGTAGTAATGGCATCACCAAGGGCCGTATGCCTGCCTAATACCGGCACATCTAAACCCTTGGCAATGGCATCGAAAGATAAATTCATTTGACAATCGATACCACCGGAAAGCTGACTTTTCTTGCGATATAAATCCATCACATCAATGGATGGATTAGGAATCCCAAAATCAAATAGTGGCCGCGCGTATTTATCTAAAACAGCCAGATCGTAACCTATGTTATACCCTACAATCGGACGGTTACCTATGAATTTAAGCAATTTTTCTAAAGCCTCAGCGACTGGCACGCCTTGGTTTAAGTCGATACGGCGCAGCTTATGAACCTTCACGGAGTCTTGAGGCCAGTCTTTGGGTGCCAACAAGGTGAGACTTAACTTGTCGCTACTTAACACACGATTACCTTTAATAACCACTGCACCAATAGACAATATCTGCGCTTTAGACACGTCTAAACTAGTGGTCTCAATGTCCAAAGAAACCAATTCTTGGCCATAGTAACGCTGAAAAAGAGGACTCCACGGACTCTGAATCTGGCGTACTTTCCAGACATCTTTAATACGTCGTAAGCGGCGCTTAATCATCATAATTGTTTTAACCTAAACGATATCTTAAGGACAGGTGTTTCTTAAACTCTTTAACCACCTGAAAGGATTGCCTCAACAAGTCTTTTTCTAAACGATCAAGAGCACCCAAATTAACTTGATTATCAAGCTCCTCTACGCTGCAGTTTTGTTCCTGCTGATACAGATGGTGACTCAAACGAAACCACTGCAGTATGGTAAAAGACTCCATCAGTTCACTACCTAAACCCTGGGGTAATACGCCCAGTTTAACTAAACTTTCAATACGCTTATAGGTATTGGTTTCAGCCACCTGATACTGCATCGCTAGCACCCGCACGCCATGCACTATGGGAAAAATACCACCCTTCTTAACATCAATACCAGCCGCTCGATCTCGAATACCGCCCAAAAAGTTTAATGGCGTCTCAAACACCAAGGCCACTTCCGCAAAGGATGACAAAAACCGTTGTTGTTGCTGCAACTCCCTTAATAACCAGTTACGACTGGTCTTGAATAAGGCTTTGTTGCCAGCCACAGGATAGGCGTCAATAGATATGGCTAAATTAAGCAAACTGTCACTGTCAGCTTTAGTCACCCAATCACGCATGCGCTGAGTCCATACACTAATGGGTTGCACCCAAAATGGGTTATTTACCATCACTTGTCCTGGACACTTTGGATACCCTAAATCCACCAGAGTTTGCGTGTAATACTCCATCGTTTGCTGGCATTCAGGCCAATCCAGGCTGTCGCGCATAATCAGGCCGTTGTCTTGGTCAATTCTTACAATCTGTTCGCCACGACCCTCACTGCCCATAACCACCAAGCACACATGAGGCAGAACACTTTCTGGCACCACTAGATTAAATAACTTTGACATCAACCTTTTATTAAGCGCTGCCAGCAAATCCATGGCGAAACGCACTTTGACGCCCTGGGAGTAAAGTGAGCGAATCAAGTTACCCATGTCGCCCGCAGCCGCCTTAAGCTCATTTATACTGGTGGCTCGCTCTATACGCAATCCGACCACATGAGAATGGCTGGAAAAATAACTTAAGGTGTCAGCCAAGTCAATAATGCCATGCAATTCTGAACTTTGCATGACGACCACCCGCTCAATTTGATGGAGCGTCATAAGGATTAACGCGTTAAACAGATAATCCCCAGACTCCACTGTAATGAGCCTATAATTAGCAATCACTTGCACATCGGTAGTTACTGGCAGCTTGTCCAATACAATCGCATTTAACAAGTCTGTCCCCGTGACCATGCCATAACGTTTACCCCGCTGGACCAAAGCACAATCCACTTGCTGGTCGTGCAAAAAGCGAGTGGCCTCTTCTAAGCTGGTGCCATTAGGCAGCAAAGAGGCTTCTCGCATACAGGAACTGTCTATGCGAGCCAGCATAAACTCTGTCATGTTTAGGGAGTCATTTTTTTGTTCTAACAATTCATTTTGTAATGATAAATTCTTGTTGAAAAAATCGCCAAAATGAGCATTGCGATAGATAAGATCTAGCAGTATTTTAGTAGGCAGTATGTAACAAATAGTTTCTTCATCAGCCACAAAATCATGAATAGAGCTGCCACGTAAGGCTGACCAAGCGCCAAAATATTCATCGTTAGTGTAGTGCACAAAAGTATGCCCATGACGCTTGTCTGCACTTTGCACATCTAACTCGCTGACACAGCCCTTTAGAATGATGTACAAGCCTTCTGGCACATCACCCGTGTTGATGATGACTTCACCCGCTTGGTAGTACCCAATATCAAGGCTGTCTTGCAATAGCGTGTACTCGTCCTCGTCTAACAAATTAAACGGTAAGACGTCAGCATTAAACGCGTTACTAGAATGCATAATTCAACACAAAATACCCATAGGGACCACTCCGTTGATCAATAATATGCAGAGCCACTATTACGCGGCACACGCATATTTTGCACAATCTTTTGGATATGTATCGGCGGTTCTGGCGTTAGGTTAGCCACCAGATAGGCCACAATAAAGTTCAACACCATGCCCAAAGCGCCAAAGCCCTCTGGAGAAATGCCCAGCAACCAATCCTCTGGCTGGCCACCCAAAAACTTAAAATATGCGATGTAGCTTATGGTGGAAATCAAACCCACCAACATACCGCTAATGGCACCATATTTATTCATTCTTTGGTAAAAAATACCCATAATGATGGCTGGAAAAAATGAGGCGCAAGCCAATCCAAAGGCTAAAGCCACCACTGCCGCCACATAATCTGGCGGATGCATTCCCAAATACCCTGCAACAAGCACCGCCACCATAGCGGCCAAACGCGCAGCCAAAAGCTCTTGCTTATCAGTAATTTGTGGGCGTATGGTTTTTTTCAATAAATCATGTGATACGGAGGTTGCAATCACCAGCAACAGACCCGCCGCAGTCGACAATGCTGCCGCCATGGCCCCCGCAGCAATGAGGGCGATCACCCAGTCTGGCAGCTCAGCTATTTCTGGGTTAGCCAACACCATGATATCTGGGTCAACGTAAATTTCATTGGCAAAGGGCTGCAGGTCTGGGTCAAATTCACCACTACTTGGGTTAACAACATGGCGTTGATTAAAATAAAAGTTACGCGCCACTTTATCCTCTGCAGCACCCCAGTAAATAGGCTTATGTTGCTGCCCTGTAAAGGCTTCACCGGCAGCATATTGGGTACGACCATCAGCATTATGGTCATACCAAGCGATCAAACCGGCATTCTCCCATTTTTTGAACCACTGAGGCATTTCTTCGTATGGGGTGCCTTTATTGTCGGCACCATTGACTGTTTCAATGAGATTAATTCTACCAAAGGCTGCCACTGCAGGTATGGTGGAATATAGAAGTGCAACAAAAACTAGAGCCCAAGCTGCTGATACTCGAGCATCCCTGACTCTAGGCACGGTAAAAAAACGCACGATAACGTGAGGTAAGCCAGCAGTCCCAAACATTAAAGCGGCGGTAATGAAAAACATATCAACTTTACTTTTACTGCCTTCAGTAAAGCTGGCAAAGCCCAGCTCTGTCACTAAATTATCTAAATGGTCTAAGACCGGCTGCCCATTATTTAAGGTCGCGCCTAAACCCGTTTGAGGTAACAAATGCCCGGTCATTGAAAAGGTCAAAAATAGTGCAGGTACTGTAAAAGCAAATATCATTACGCAATATTGGGCCACCTGGGTGTAGGTAATACCCTTCATGCCTCCTAGAACCGCATACACAAAAACCACGGCCATACCCAGCATGATGCCAGTATCTATTTCTACATTTAAGAAACGTGAGAAGACAATGCCAGTGCCGCGCATTTGTCCTGAAATATAGGTGAAAGAAATGAACATAACGCAGATGACTGCGACTACTCGCGCCACGTTAGAACAATAGCGATCACCTACAAAGTCGGGCACAGTGAATTTACCAAACTTGCGTAAATAGGGTGCCAACAACAGTGCCAAAAGCACATAGCCACCGGTCCACCCCATTATATAACCACTGGCGTCATAGCCTGCAAATGAGACAATACCCGCCAAAGAAATAAACGACGCCGCTGACATCCAATCGGCTGCCGTGGCCATGCCGTTGGCTAACGGTGTTACGCCGCCACCTGCTACATAAAACTCTCGCGTGCTAGAGGCTCTGCTCCAAAACGCAATCGCAATATAGATAAAAAAAGACCCTACCACAAATAAATAAGTGAGCTGTTCTAGGCTCATGTTGAATTCCTGTTGTTAATAAACCAGTGATTGAAGACAAGCATTACATGGGCTTATTCGTGCACATCAAACTCATTGTCAAGGCGACTCATACGCACCGCGTACCCTATCGTCAGTAAACAAAAAACTAAAATACTGCCTTATTAGCAAACCAGTAACCCAGTTTAAAACCAAACAGGCTAAATTGATTAAGTTCATCCACAAAAACAATGCCACAACCGAAGGAAACTACGAACCAAACGGTTAGGTAGGAAAAAATGATTTGTAAATTACGCCGCCAATATTGTTCTGCTGTATTAGTATTTTGTTTCATAACATGCCTTTTATTATTATTATTTAATGCTCTTAATCATAACCACTTGAGACATTTAGGGCAACGACATTGTCGACTAAAGGCCCACACCGGGAGTTTGCACTAAACCATAAAAACGATCCTTATACTTTAGTATAGCGACTTGTAGAAAAAATCATAGGTATTTGATTTTAATATAGTTTAACAAAAGTGAGTTTTAAGGCATAAAACTAGCTAGCGTGTTATAAATACCTCACGCCGCTTCACCTTCGTTTTTTATACAATAGGCATAACATGCTTGATATTTGGCTCATCCTATTCATTTCATTAGCCTATGTAGGTTTGCTATTTGGTATAGCTTACTATGGTGATAACCGCGGCCAATACGGTTCCAAGTTACTCAGTCAGCCGGTGATCTATAGCCTTTCGTTAGCGGTATATTGTACCTCATGGACCTTTTATGGCTCCGTTTCACGGGCCACTCAAGGCTGGGAATTCTTATCCATCTACCTAGGCCCCATCATTCTTTTCATTTTTGGGTGGGGCTTAGTTTACAAGATTATACTTATTGCCAAGCAAGAAAACCTGACGACCATTGCTGATTTTATTGCATCTAGATATGGCAAGAGTCGCAGTTTAGCCATTGTCATTACCGTAATGGCGACTTTTGGCATACTGCCCTATATCGCTTTGCAGCTCAAAGCTGTGGCCCAAAGCTTTACCATTATGGTGTCAGGCTCTGGCAACTCCGATTTTGGGTCAAGTAATACGGCGCTCGTCATTGCCATATTAATGGCAGCCTTTGCGATTCTATTTGGCACCCGTCAAATAGACACCAGTGAACATCACCGTGGCTTGGTGCTCGCCATTGCTTTTGAATCCATTGTTAAGCTTGTTGCTTTTGTAGCCGTAGGCATTTTTGTCACCTTTTTCTTATTTGACGGTGTGGGTGATTTAAGTAGCCATATTAATCAGAGTGGGTTAAAGCAAAAGCTCGATGACTTTAACCCATTAAGGGTGAGTTTTCTGACCGAAACTTTGCTCGCATTATTAGCCATGCTGTGCCTTCCTCGACAGTTTCAGGTGGGTATTGTTGAAAACACAAATCCCAATGACTTGCATACAGCACGCTGGTTATTCCCTCTCTATCTAGTCATTTTCTGTATTTTTATGCTGCCCATTGCTGCAGCTGGCAGCTTTCTTTTTAGTGGCCAAGGCATTGCCACAGACACCTACGTATTAATGATTCCCCTTAGCCAAGGTGCCCACAGCTTAGCCACCTTAGCTTACATTGGTGGCCTTTCCGCTGCCACAGGCATGGTTATTGTGGCCACGGTATCCATCAGCACGATGATTTGTAATGACATTATCATGCCTGTGATCTTCCATCTATCACCCTTGCAAGCCTCTGAAGATAAAAATATTGGCCGCTTATTACTGAGGGTCCGCCGAGTCGTCATTGTGGCTATATTGCTAGCTGCCTATGGTTATTTTTTACTGATTGGCGATGGCAAAAGTTTGGTGTCTTTGGGTTTAACTGCCTTTGTTGCAGTGGCCCAGTTCGCCCCAGCTTTAATTGGCGCGGTATTTTGGCGTCAGGGCAACCGCTATGGCGCATTGGCGGGTTTGGGCACCGGCTTTACCATTTGGATGTACACCCTTATGGTCCCCAATCTCAGCGGCCTAGGGTTTGACACCTTAACCTTGGTAGAACAGGGTTTGTTTGGATTAAGTTGGCTCAGGCCCACGTCTATGTTTGGTCTAAGTGGATTAGACCCCATCACTCACGCCACTTTATTATCCTTAAGTTTGAATATTTTGGCTTTTGTATGGGTATCTCGTTTAACCCAAGTGCGCCTGCAAGACCGCATTCAAGCCGACCATTTTGTTGATTTACGCTTAAGTCATTCTATTATTAGCCCTGACACAAAATTCGAAAACACTCATTTTAGTGATCTTCAAATTCTGTGTGAACGATTTTTGGGATCAAATCGCACCCATGAGGCGTTTCACCAATTTGCCCGCATACAAAAACGAGAACTGAGCCTCAACGACCCTATTGACCAAGCAATCGCCAGCTATGCCGAACGTTTATTAGCCGGCGTTATTGGCGCATCATCAGCACGCATCATTGTTGCTTCTAGCTTGCAGGGTACCCAGATGCACTTAGGTGACGTGGTATCGATTGCAGACGAAGCATCTGCCCTTTACAAATTCAACCGCTCCATGCTGCAATCAACCATCGAGCATATTGACCAAGGCATCAGCGTGGTGGATAAAGACATGCGCTTAGTGGTTTGGAACCAACGCTATCAAGCAATGTTTCAATTCCCCGAAGGGTTGATCACCATCGGCAGACCTATTGTGGAAGTCATACGCCACAACGCTCTCACCGGAGACTATGGCCCTGGAATACTGGAAGATCAAGTCGAACACCGCCTCAGTACGTTACAACAAGGCATTACCAACACCCACCTGCGCTATCGAGCTGATGGCGCAGTATTTGAAGTGCGAGGCAATGCCATGCTGGGCGGTGGATACGTCAACACCTACATGGACATCACTAACCATAAGCGCATTGAAGCCGCCTTAAAGGAAACCAACGAGACCTTAGAACAACGAGTAGAAGACCGCACCAAAGAACTGGTGGTGGCCAACGACCAATTAAGTCGCGCCAAAACGGGGTCGGATCAGGCCAACCAAAGTAAAACACAGTTTTTAGCAGCCGCTAGCCATGACTTAATGCAGCCTCTTAACGCAGCGCGACTTTTCTCCTCTTCCTTGTCACAGCAGCATCCTAAGGGTGAACTGGCAGATACCCTCCACCATCTAGACGACTCCCTGGGTGCTGCAGAAGAGCTCATCAGTACCTTGATCGAAATTTCTACCCTAGATGCGGGCACTATTTCTCCTAAGCTGAGTCATTTTCCAGTTGACAACATGTTACAAAAACTGGCCGCAGAACTGACTTTGTTATGCCAACAAAAAGGCATTGAATTTCACTACGTACCTTGTCACGTGACTGTTTACAGTGATGAGCAGCACTTGCGCCGTATCGTGCAAAACTTTTTAACCAATGCCATGCGCTATACCACCGAAGGTAAAGTTTTATTGGGTTGCAGACTCAAAAAAAATAACATTGAAATACAGGTTTGGGACACCGGCATTGGTATTGCGCCACAAAAGCTCAATGAAGTATTTGAGGAGTTTAAGCGTTTAGATCATCCTGCCACACAGGATATACGGGGATTGGGTTTAGGACTTGCTATAGCCGATCGCACTGCTAAGTTACTGGCCCACCCTTTAACGGTCAAATCTTGGCAGGGTAAAGGTAGTTTATTTGGCATTACTGTGCCTATTGGTGATAGCCAAAAGATCATTGCCAAAGCTACTACCAATAGTTACTACGGCGGCGGTGGCGGCAATCTCACTGATATGACGGTCCTGTGTATCGACAACGAAGCGTCTATACTATTGGGCATGAAGCAGCTACTCGATGGCTGGGGCTGCACCGTCATTACTGCCCTTAATATGTCTCAAGCATTGCAACATCTTGCCGATGAGGACATACAGCCCAATGTCATAATAGCCGATTACCACTTAGACCAGAGCCAGACTGGAACGGCGGCTATCGCCAGGATAAGGCAAGTGTACCAAACCAAAATACCAGCCATTTGCATTACTGCAGATAGAACTGAAGCGGTGGCTAAGGCGGTAAAAGATGAGGATGCACTGCTACTCAACAAACCCCTCAAACCAGCAGCACTTAGGGCCACCCTTGGCCGCCTTAGGTAAATTTGGTTAACCTTACTTAATGGTCTGATCTTGAGGGTGTTCTATACGTAACCGAGCAGCCATAATCACTGCCTGAGTGCGGCTATACACGCCCAGTTTGCGCAATATAGCCGTCACATGGGCCTTAATCGTCGCTTCCGACACACTCAACTCATAGGCTATTTGTTTGTTCAGCAGACCTTCTGTCAGCATCACCATCACCTTAAATTGTTGGGGTGTTAAACTGGATAACTGGTCGGCAAACTTACTGTCTTGAGCATCCATTTCTTGGTTGGCTTCAGGTAAGTCTGCCGGCACCCATTGTCCTCCATCAAGCACCACCTTAATGGCAGCAATAATATCTGCCATAGAAGATGACTTAGGAATGAAACCCGCCGCTCCAAAATGCATAGCGCGATGAATAACACTGGCCTGCTCATTACCCGAAACCACCACCACTGGTACGCTGGGAAAATGTGTACGCAAGTATATGAGGCCAGAAAAACCATTAGCACCAGGCATATGCAGATCTAACATCACCAAATCTATTTCATTACTCATTTGGTGCTCTAAGTGCTGTAGGTGCTCTGCTTCTAGCACCTGCGCACCCTCTACTTGAGCACCAATCGCTTGAGTTAAGGCGACCCGAAACAAGGGGTGGTCATCGGCTACGATAATGGTGTAGTTATTCGACATAAACGTGCACCCTTTTTGATATGTAATACTTTATTAAGTTATTTATTGCAGCGATTATCAATGAGTTCAGTCACTACCCCTGGGTCTGATAAAGTCGACGTATCTCCAAGTTCACCAAAGTCGTTGGCGGCAATCTTACGCAAAATGCGGCGCATTATTTTTCCAGAGCGAGTTTTAGGCAAGTTAGGCGCGAACTGAATTAAATCAGGTGAGGCGATCGGACCAATTTCGGCCCTCACCCACTGGCGTAATTCCTGCAACAGTTCATCACTGTTATCAACACCGTCTTGTAAGGTGACGTAACAGTAGATGCCTTGACCTTTAATCTCATGGGGATAACCCACTACCGCAGCCTCACACACAGACTCGTGGGCGACCAGAGCACTTTCTATCTCTGCCGTACCCATGCGGTGACCAGAAACATTAAGCACGTCGTCCACGCGCCCCGTAATCCAATAATAACCGTCTTCGTCTCGACGTGCACCATCACCAGTAAAATAATAGTTTTCAAAGGTCGCAAAGTAGGTTTCTTGGAAACGTTGATGATTGCCCCAAATAGACCTTGCTTGACCTGGCCAACTGTCTTTAATGACGAGGTTACCTTCGGCAACACCGTCGAGTTCACGGCCTTCATTATCCACTAATGCCGGCTGCACCCCAAAAAATGGCAGGGTTGCAGAACCCGGCTTAGTCGCCACTGCACCTGGTAAAGGCGTAATCATATGCCCACCCGTTTCGGTTTGCCACCATGTATCCACCACCGGCACGTCACCTGAGCTGAAAATGCGTCGATACCACAGCCATGCTTGTGGGTTTATAGGTTCACCAACACTACCCAGTACACGAATGCTAGACACATCAGCACCCGACAACACATCATCCCCATGCTGCATTAAAGCTCGAATGGCAGTAGGTGCCGTATAAAACTGGTTAACCTTATGTTTTTCGATGACTTGGCCAAAACGGGCATTAGTTGGGTAGTTAGGTACGCCTTCAAACATAAGTGTGGTGGCACGGTTTGCCAGTGGTCCATAAACAATATAACTATGGCCAGTAATCCAGCCTACATCCGCAGTACACCAATAAATATCGCCTGGTTTATAATCAAATACCATTTCGTGAGTCATGGCACTCCATATTAAATAACCCGCACTAGTGTGCTCTAAGCCTTTGGGCTGACCAGTAGACCCCGACGTATAGAGAATAAACAGAGGGTCTTCAGCAGCCATTACCTCAGGTATGTGGTGCAGGGCTGCAGGAGCAACAATGTCACCATACCAAACGTCACGGCCCTCAACCCAATTGATATCAGCCCCTGTGCGTTTCACTACAATCACCGTGTCGACACAATCTACATTAGCTAAACCGGCATCAACATTAGCCTTAAGGCTCACTTTTTTACCACCGCGCAAGCCTTCATCTGCAGTAATCACGATATTACTCTTGGCCCCTTGCACTC
Source organism: uncultured Pseudomonadales bacterium (assembly GCA_963925635.1). Taxonomy (GTDB): domain Bacteria; phylum Pseudomonadota; class Gammaproteobacteria; order Pseudomonadales; family Balneatricaceae; genus Njordibacter. The sequence continues at coordinate 38,127 of CAWUTT010000034.1, forward strand.
GGCCTGCAATGGCGTCCGGAGAAAAGCCACCAAAAATCACCGAATGCACCGCACCAATGCGAGCACACGCCAGCATAGCCACCGCCGCTTCTGGAATCATGGGCATATATAAAGTGATCACATCACCTTTTTTTGCCCCTTGAGATAGCAGGGCATTACTAAACTGACACACTTCCTGATGCAGTTCTCGATAGCTAATATGGCGTGATTGACTCGGATCATCACCTTCCCAAATTATAGCGATTTCCTCACCATGGTCGGCTAAGTGACGATCTAAACAATTGGCTGATACGTTCAACTGGCCATCTGCATACCACTCGATAGAGACATCGTTAGGGGCAAAGCGGGTGTTTTTAATTTTAGTCGGCGCCTTAATCCAGTCGATACGTTGGCCCTGCAGACGCCAAAATTCTTCTGGATCTGCAATAGACTGCTGATACATAGCTTCACGTTGTTGCTGGTTCAAACCAGAAGTTTCTGCAATTAGTGCATCTGCTGGATATGTCTTCACGTCACTCATTCAGTGGTTCCTAATTTTGTAGTGCAATAATATTAATTTACTATTTATATCAAGTTGAGAGGCAAATTAAAATACGACTTTGGCTTAGTGTGACCGTTACTGCGTAGACACGCCACAAAAAAGTGGCCAAAGAGTGCGACTTGGAGTTAGCTGCCCTGCCCGCCACCACATTCATGGCGCTCGTTACTGGTCTGGCATAATATTTTATAGACCCCAGCCTATTAGGCAAAAAGTCTGTTGATAATGACCTTCATTTGCCAAACTTCCCTTGCCTTACGCTAAAGCATACGCCATCATTTGTTATTATTTCCATTTATTACTTTGTTTATTGCCTATGATCGATTTAAGCCTAGCCTTATTTATCGCTGTTGAAACCTGTCCAGAGCCACCTTACTACCCTATTGCAGCAGCATGGACCTTGCCCGATGGGACTATTAAGTCTAGCCTCATCTTAGCAGATGACAACTGGCCACCCCACCTTTGTTACAGCGATTATATAAGTGATGACACGATCACGGCCCTCGGTCATTCTGTAAAAGACGTTCTGTTGGAGATGAATGATGACTTAGATGCCAGTCATGTGGTGGGCCATGGAGACTTTTCACCCAGCGAAGCGTTAGTGCACTTAGTTGACGCCTTGGATATTGAGTTAGCCTTTGAAATATCCACCAGCCAGCAAGATATTAGCGAGCTTTTGGGCCATGATTGGCGTGATGAATTACAGGACTTAGCTCACGAAACAGGCTTAGACTTGATGCAAGCCGAAGATCAGGTAAGACTCATGCAACTGTGTTGGGCCCGACGTAGTGAACACCTCTAGAACCCTTTTAACCGGCTTGCTCATGCTGCTTGTTAGCGCATGCAGCAGTCTGGGTGGCAACAATGGTAGACCCAACTCTCCTGACAACGTGTGCAGCATTTTTTCGCAGTTTGGTAGCTGGCAGACTAGCGCTAATGCTTCGCAAAAAAAATGGCACATAGACCAAAGCATAAGCATGGCCTTCATTCGCCATGAATCAGGCTTTAAAGCCACCGCCAGACCACCTCGTAAAAGGCTATTAGGTATATTCCCAGGCCGCCATCTTTCTAGTGCTTATGGTTACCCCCAAGCCATTAATGGCACCTGGGCCCTGTACAAGCAACTCACTGGTGATGTCAGCGCTCAGCGCACTAATTTTCATGACGCTATTAACTTTGTAGGCTGGTACAACAGTCGCTCTGTGCGCCTCAACAAAATACATCCACATGATGCCTACAACCTTTACTTAGCCTACCACGAGGGCAACGGTGGTTTTGCCAAAAAATCTTACTTAGCTAAACCTTGGTTATTAAAAGTCGCCAAAAATGTTGCCAATCAAGCTCAGCGTTATCGCAGTCAGCTCGATTTTTGTTCCCCTTTAAGCTAACCACGGACTGATACATGATCGTACCTTGGCAACAAATAAATGCAGATACCTTAAACCACTTGCTGGAAGAATTTGCCAGTCGCGACGGCACCGACTATGGTGCTTACGAAACCAGTTTGGCAGACAAGGTATCTCAGTTGCAACTACAGCTTACACAAAAGCAAATTCTTGTGGTGTACAGCGAACTCCATGAATCGATCAATATCGTACCTGCGGAGCAGTTTACTGAATGAATTCTTGAGGGCATTCTAGTGTTTTTTTAACTGCCTTTACGAATGCGATATTGATATTCTGATCCTACCTCTTCCTGCTCGAGCAACTCATGGCCCAAAAACAGACAAAACTTAGGAATATCACGTTGAGTTGAAGGGTCTGTAGCCAATACCTTCACCACATCACCTGCTTTAATGTCTTTAAAGGTGCTATGGAGCAGCATCAAAGGTTCTGGGCAAAAAAGCCCAGTGGTGTCTAATAATGTTTCAACCTGATCGGATTTTTGCATCACAATTTACACTCTGTCATGACCCATTTTCGTATACTGATGGGTCATCTATTTGGGGTTATTCACACCTAAGTAACACGGCATTTTAGCGTGCGCTCAGTCCATTGCTCAATCTCCATTACCGATCGTTCAATAGCTTCAATTTGACTATATTGTGAAGCTTTAAAAGGTTTAAAGCTATGATCCATTTCATTGAGCCAGCGTAAGTTGATGTTTGGGGGTAGTTGATATCCCATTACCTCATCGTAAGCGCCCAAGGCATCTCTGGAGCCTTGCACAATTAACCCCGGTTTTTGACTTGTGAGCAGATGCGCTACACGTAATGTTTCGGGTTTGCGCTGCGGGTGAAAAGGATAACCCAAGGCGAACCAACCCAAAGCATGGGTGCGTTCCACAATTAGACTGGCCACACGGCTACCCAACGATTTACCGCCTATAATAATTGGCCCGGTCAAAGCCAGAACTTTAAGTAAGGCCAAAAATTCAAGCTCCAGCTTCGCCACTGCTGGAGGAGGTCGTTTGATGCCTGTTTTTTGTATTTGTTGCATGTAGCTAAACTCAAATAAGTACACGGTAAAGCCTTTTATGCTCATGGCCGCAGCCACAGACTGCATAAAAGCATGGTTCATGCCAATACCAGAACCATGAGCGATCACCACCTTAATTGCACCACTACCGTATTTCAGCACTAGACCGCGTTCAGTTTCAATATATTCCATACACAACCCTTAATGGATGCACATCAATGGCAAGGCCGCAAACCTTGGTAAGCATGACACTGGCCACATTGATGAACCTTAGACGCCAATTTTAAACCATCCTACACAAAAAAAACTCAAACATTCACCCGTCATTAGCAAATCTATATAGGCTAAGGTTAGGATCCTGTTAGTCCAAGTATTATTGCGTAAAGCTCAACAAACCCATACTATCATGCAGCAAAACTTAACTTGAGCAATGCTGTATAACTGAGCTATCCCATGCTTAATATTAAATATTGTGAGGGCGCCATAGTTAGGTTCATGAGTTTAATTTGGCCACCTTCAATGCCACTCACGTTAAGTCTGAAACATAACTAATAAACAGCCAAAGGATCCATAATGAGCGACACCACACTTGTCAGTGCAGAACAACTCACTAACCTAGTTCAAAGAGTGGTGGCTAGCCGCGGCTTTAATGCAGAAGACCAAAGTACTGCAGGCCACCGTGCCACCTTTGCCATGCAACACGGCTTGGCCAACAGCGACTTATTAGAAACTGCCTTGGCTGGCCTAGATGCTAGTATTAGCGCACCTAAGTTGTTGGTAGAAAGTAAAGACAGCCTCATATACGATGCCCTTGGCCAACCGGCTTTAGTCCACTTTGAAGCAGCCTTTAAACATGCCCTCGATAACGCAATTAAAGAAATACGTATGCACAAAACCGCATGTGGTGCTTTTGCAGTGCCCGCTATTGCCCATTACTTAGCAGCACACAGCGCCAACGGCCAAAGTGTATGCATTTATTACAATAACCTAGAGGGTGGTATACGACGTTTTGATCTCACATCTCAAGGCCAGTTGCGTGGACTATTACAACCTAGGGAACGAGACTTAGCTTGGAACGAAGTGCGCATTACCATTGGCCCAGCCCCTGCAGATTGCAAAACTGTAGCGGGCACTTCAGACATAGAAGCCTACTACGCTCGCTGTGAGACTCATGGTATCGGTGTACGCACCAAACTATGGCTGCGTATGCAAGAATTAGCTGAAAACAGCTAGCACACCATTACAAGGCTATGGAGTAAACTTTCGATAGGCATGGTGTCTGGTCTTGCCTAGACCTACCACAAGCGATGCCCATGGTTAGAGCAATCGCTTAGAGCACTCGCTTAGAGCAATCGGTTAGAGCAATCGCGGGGCGCAGTAGACGAACTTATTTAACCATTAACGCATCACCAATTTTTGGATCTTCTCCATAATCATTGGTTTCAGCAACACCTTGCAGAAGCATAAAAATGAGTAAAACGAGAGAACCTATTAACGGGATAAACCCTATAAGTAACCACCAACCCGATCGACCTGTATCATGCAGTCTCCTCATTGATACGGCTATGAATGGAATAAACACAGCCAAGCTGTAAATGACTCCAAGTGCCCCAGCGCTACCCAAACTGCCTTCCACAAAGCCAATGGCAATGGTAATAATTAGATTAACTAAAAAGAACATCCAATACTCTTGACGCCTCGCACGTCCATTAAAGTCAGCATATTGAGTCAATACTTTCAGATACCATTGCATATAAAGTTCCTTGTAGTTTGCTGGAATATTGCTCTGACTTTAGCGATAAAAATAGCCATTTTATGAGCCATTTCGATGCTCAAAATAATCACTTTTGGTGAAATGTTTGCTCGTGTTTAACAAGGTTAACTCACATCAAACAAACTTAACAAGGCTAAAATGTGGGTTTTCATCCCTCGCTTGCATGCTCACAAGATCAGTGACAACAATCAACATTAACGCATCAGCCACCAGCATACTGATGCACTCCTTGCGACTGTCATTGAGTTTTACATCCATTGCTTTGCCTTCGACGGTGGCGCCTGTTTTGAATACTAGTTTGACCCTATAATTATACATACAGGCAATTTCTAGGTAATCATGCAAATCGCAGTGCAGCATGCCTGTGCCCCCTCGTTAATAAATTATGTGTGACTTGCCACTTAGAGATCACAATAATAGCGCGCCTATTTATTATTTATTATTTATTATTTATGATTAATAATCACTAACGATCACTCAAATGGGTAATGTCACACCTGTTAAACATTATGGCAAGTGTTGCCCACTTATATGCCTAGGTTAAATACATGTTGGGTTTTAGTAAGTGTGAACCCAGTGCGGGTATACAGTTTGTTCAAACAACCACACTTCATGATTTTGTATCACTAACGGTGCCACTCTGACATTTTTCACCAAAATTCCATGCCTGAAAATTTATTACTATATAATTACACGCATTAATATATTGATCAAATAGCGTTTTTAGGGTCTAAAATGTCTTCAAGTTCAGTTTTAGACAATTCTGTCATGTCGCATGCCACATCTAATATCGGTCGCTGAGAAGCGTAAGCCGCCTTAACAATTTCAGACGATTTCAGATACCCTATTATGGGGTTTAACGCCGTTGCTAGCATGGGGTTTTTTTCCAATGACGCCGCAATAACAGACTCTTTAACTTTAAATGACGATATAGCCTTATCAGCTAGGGAAGTCGCACTGGCAGAAAGTAATAAAATACTTTGCAGTAAGTTATAGGCAATGACTGGAAGCATGACATTAAGTTGAAAATTGCCAGATTGGCCTGCAATAGTGATGGTTACATCATTACCCATCACCTGTGCACAAGACATCATGACGGCTTCGGGTATAACTGGGTTTACTTTGCCAGGCATAATACTACTGCCAGGCTGCAATGCTGGTAGCTCAATTTCACTATACCCTGTCAATGGGCCGCTATTCATTAGTCGTAAGTCGTTAGATATCTTCATTAAACTCACCGCTAGCGTTTTTAGCTGGCCCGACAGTTCTACCGCGGTATCTTGCGAACTAATCAATTCAAAATGATTGGTGGCCTTGCGAAAATCATAACCGACGAGATGAGAAAGACTTAATATGAATTGATGTGAAAAATCGGCTGAAGCGTTAATGCCAGTTCCCACCGCTGTTCCCCCTTGTGCTAAAACAGATAATCTAACTAAGGTATCTGAAAGCCTTGCTATGGAGGTTTCAATTTGTGCCGCCCAACCCCCTAGTTCTTGCGCAAAACTTATTGGAGTCGCATCCATTAGGTGGGTTTTTCCTGTTTTTATTATATGCCCAACCTCGTTAGATTTATCATTTATGGCTGCGACTAAATGCTCTAAACTTGGCAAAAGCTGATTTTTTACTGCTATACACGATGCCACGTGAATACAAGTAGGAATCACATCATTACTACTTTGGCTCATATTAACATGGTCGTTGGCACTTAATTCAATCGAAAAATGACGTCTGCACAAGCTAGCAATCACTTCATTAATATTCATATTGGTACTGGTGCCAGATCCAGTCTGAAACACATCTACAGGAAAATCCTTTACTTTTTCAGAAGCCCTAATTTTCTCACAACTAAATTTAATCGCTTGTTTGTACTCGAAAGGAATCATATTTAAATTATAGTTAGCTTCTGCACAAGCCTCTTTTATATAGGATAAGGCATCAATAAATTGGTTTTGAAACCTTAATTCACTCATATTAAAATTATTGATCGCACGCTGGGTCTGGGCCCCATATAAAGCATCATGAGGGATGTGTAACTCCCCCATCGAGTCCTTTACAATTTTAGTTTTCATAAATACTCCTTTCAACAATAACCATACAGCATTTGATTTCAATGTAGCAATGTAGCAATGCAGCAATGTGGGTTCTGTGTGAGGTGCGGGTTGATAACTAGGCAGCCAACCTGATCACTAGCATGATTTTGCATCATTTAATGCAGTAGCTCAAACCTTTGACAGCCAAGGTGTCACACTTTTCATGACTTTGGTACTAACGCCATAGCGGGCTTTTAATGCCCTTAGCTGCGCTGAAATAACCCACTTGAAAGCAGGCCATTAAGGCTTAGATCATTAGACAAGAATTGCAATGGGGGGGGTAGAGTATCAAGCGATTAGAAGATGGCTGCCAGCCTAATAGAGGGGGAGATTAAGCAAGGCCAGATCAACTTCTTCACAGACCTGCTCATTACTCATACGGTCTTTACGCTTAAAATTATGTAGCTCGGTGTCCATAAGGTGCGAAGGCACCACGTTTTGGAGAGATTTAGTCATACTTTCTATACGCCCTGGGTGATGCTGTTCCCAATCTTGCAACATGGCTTTAATATGCTGGCGTTGAAGGTTATCTTGGGAGCCACATAAATTACATGGAATAATGGGGTATTGTTTCAGTTGAGCATACTCGGCGATGTCTTGCTCACGGGCATAAGCCATAGGACGAATGACCGTATTTAACCCGTCATCACTTAGTAAACGCGCCGGCATGGCTTTAAGTTTACCGCCGTGGAACATATTTAAGAATAAGGTTTCTAAAATGTCATCACGGTGGTGGCCTAAGGCAATCTTGGTAATGCCACGCTCTTGAGCAAAGCGATACAAGGTACCACGGCGCATGCGCGAGCATAAGCCACAGGTGGTTTTACCCTCTTCAATGACGGCTTTAACCACACTGTAGGTATCGTGTTCGATGACATGAAAGTCAACACCCACTTGAGCAAGGTATTGAGGCAATATATGTTCTGGAAAATCAGGCTGCTTTTGATCTAAATTAACCGCCAGTATTTCAAAATCGATGGGCGCGCTTTTTTGCAGCTGCATCAAAACATCAAGCATGGCATACGAATCTTTGCCACCTGACACACACACCATGACCTTGTCGCCCTGTTCTATCATGGCGTAATCATCAATAGCTCGGCCTACGTCGCGGCGCAAACGCTTTTGCAACTTCTGCTGACGTTTAGCAGGATCCTGGGCATTAAGTTCTGACTGGATCACAAGAGTTACCACATTAAGTCATCTGGAATCACGAAATCTGCGTACGGGTCATCTTCATCGGTAACGCCTTCGTCTGCCGCCTCAGCTCGGATAATTAAGGTCTCTGGTGCGCGCTCTTCAATCCGTAAGGCAACGTTTGCAGGCACTACAGAATAATGCTCATCTAAGCCCACAATCACCAAAGAACCTCGGCTTAACGCCACTTGTTGTTGGGAGTTCACGTAGAGTTTTTTAATAGCCTTGCCATCAACAAAATTGTAGCTGACTTCACCACCCGTTAAATCTAGCCGACAGCCTTCTAACATTTGTTTAACTTGGGCCACCACCGCACGATCATGACCTTGAGCATCACGCTGGGCATTGAGTTGTTTAGAGCGGCTGGCTTGGGCTTGTTTTTCCCTCAAAGCTCGCTGGGCAGCAGTTTCACCCACATCAACACCTTTACGAACATCTCGAGTTTGTTTCTTTTTTGCCTTAGTGGCTTGCTTAGATTGCTTTTCGTTGGCCAAACCGGCCTTAAGCAACTGATCTTGTAAACTGGCCATCAATGGCTTCCTTTAAAATAATAGTATGAGCCTTTCAGCCGATGCAGCATATTACCATAGCTGACTAGGTGTGTTGTTGAATTAACGCCAAAAACTCATCACCATAACGGTCTAGTTTCTTTTCGCCCACTCCATTAACGTGGCTCATCTCTAACAGAGATTGAGGTTTAGCGTGCAACATTTCTAACAAAGAAGAATCACTAAAAATCACATAAGGTGGTACTTTCTGATCTTGGGCTAAGCCCATACGCAGTTCTCTGAGCAACTGCCACAAGTCCATATCAACATCGGCTATTTGCAGTCTTGCCTTGGCTGCTTTAGGAGCCTTAATCGACACCTTACGATCAAGCCGCAATTGCAATTCTGCTTCACCTTTAAGTAACGGCCTGCAGCTGGGCAGTAAACGCAATCCGCCATAATTTTCAGGATCACTGGACACCAACCCTAAAGCCAGCAATTGTCGGAACACTGAGCGCCATTGTTTTTGATCCAACTCCTGACCGAGGGCAAAGGTAGAGATCTTGTCATGGCCTGCAGTTTTAATTTTGTCAGTGGGTTTACCCATTAAAATGTCAATCAGGTGGGCCACACCATAACGCTGGCCACTGCGGTAAATACAGGACAGGGCCTTACGTGCTACTTCGGTGCCATCAAAAGTCGCCACCGGTTCTAAACAGTTATCGCAATTACCACAACTACTTGAAGAGGTTTCATTAAAGTAGCTTAAGATGGCTTGTCGGCGACAATGGGTAATTTCACACAGGCCTAACATGGCGTCCAGTTTAGATTGTTCTGAGCGTTTTATACCCGCATCCATGTCTGTTTGTTCAAGTCGCTGGCGCAGCCACATGACATCTTGCAGACCATAAACCATCCATGCATCTGCAGGTAAACCATCGCGCCCTGCTCGGCCTGTTTCTTGGTAATAAGATTCAATACTTTTGGGCAAATCTAAATGTGCCACAAAACGCACATTAGGTTTATCAATGCCCATACCAAAGGCAATGGTAGCCACCATCACCAAACCTTCCTCATTGAGGAATCGCTGTTGATGATGGGCTCTTTTTTCTGCGCCTAAGCCCGCATGATAAGGCAAAGCCGCAACGCCTTGTTCGACCAACCAAAGGGCCGTTTCATCAACCTTTTTACGCGACATGCAATACACAATACCCGCGTTACCTTGATGCTGTAGTTGCACAAAATCCAATAGCTGTTGCTTACCTTTTTGCTTTTGCATAATGCGGTAGCGAATATTAGGGCGATCAAAACTACTGATGTATTGTTGTGCTTGGTTGAGGCCCAAACGCTTGACCATTTCGTGCTGTGTGGGCCTGTCTGCAGTTGCCGTGAGGGCCATTCTAGGCACATGGGGGAAGTTTTGCTGCAAGCACTCGAGTTGCAGGTATTCTGGCCTAAAATCATGCCCCCATTGAGACACACAATGGGCTTCGTCAATAGCAAATAAAGCCAGCTTACAAGATCTGAGTAGGTTCATACAGCCATCAGTCATCAACCGTTCTGGCGACACATAGAGTAGATCTAAATCCCCATTCAAGGCCTGCTGTTGTATTTGATTTTGCAGCTGCCAGTCAATCCCAGAATGCAAAGCCTGCGCATTGACTCCCAGTTGTTGCATACTAGAGACTTGATCTTGCATTAAAGCGATCAAAGGCGAGATCACTACCCCAACACCCTCCCTAAGCAGTGCTGGAATTTGATAACAAATAGATTTGCCACCACCCGTGGGCATCAGCACTAGTGCGTCACCACCGTCGATGACATGCTGGATTACGTCCAATTGGTGACCACGAAAATGTTCGTAGCCAAACAGGCTGTGGAGAAGTTGTTGGGGAGTGTCATTCATTGCGCGCTATTATCCTCGAAGGGGCTCCTACTGTCACGCGTCTACAGGGCTACCAATGCACCAATAACGAAATATATGTAATCTTTCAAGACTTATGCGGTCACTTCAGTCAAAGTCCAAACATACAACAATGGCCATGCACCCTCACTGACCTTGGTCGTCGACCATCTGGCTCAAATGGCTCCTGTTATGATGAGTGCCATCCCTATGCTGACTAAAAATAGGTATAAAGCGAATGCTTAAGGTCAATAATGGCCACTATTGATCGTTAGGCCCCGTCTTGGTAGCTGTTATTGCATGGCATGAGCTATAATAGACGCCAATAACTTGATTGAGTAAAAGCCCATGTCCAGCACCCGCGAACCACTAACCGATGGCCAAATAGACCAGCTCGATGCCTACCTTTTGTCCGACAAGGTGCAAGAGGAAGCTTTAGATTACATCGCCCTGCATGGCTACCTTTGCGCTTTGGCGATCAGTCCAGCACCAATGCCAGAGCATGAGTGGTTGGAACAAGTGATGGCTGAGAATCCGGTGCTAGAAGACAGTGCAGAGCGCCACCAAATACTTAATTTAATCCGCCAAGAATTTACCTTTTTACAAGACTGTTTAGAATCTGATCAAGACATTGACCTGCCGTGTGACTTGACCCTGGAACTAGACCAAGAAGACGATTGTTTGCTGGAGTACTGGGCTCAGGGTTTTATGGAGTTTATATTTAGCCAAGAAGATGTTTGGTTTTCTGAGCAAGAAGAGGATGTGGCTGAGTGCTTATTACCCTTCATGTTAGCGGCTAAGTTAGATGAAGATGAAGAGCTTGAAGAATTAAGGCGTCAGCCTGAATTTTGCCAACAATTGTGTGAACAAATTCCAGAATTACTGCAAGATTTGTATTTACTGTTCCGCGTGCCTGCGGAAAAAGTTAAAGGTGGCTATGCGGGTAAAAAAGCCTCAGGCCCAAGCAAACACTAACGCACATTAGGCTTGCACTATTAGCTTACCAGCGGCTAACAACCAATGTTGATTGCATAATTTGGTAAGAGCATTGTCTTGATGACAAGCGAGTAAGATGCCGGTGCCGCGCCGGTGCAGGTCTTGTAACATGGCTTCAATACGCACTACCGAGTCTGTGTCCAAGTTACTGGTTGGTTCATCAAGCAAAACTAATGCTGGATCTAATACTAGAGCCCTAGCCAAAGCTAAGCGCTGGCGTTCTCCGCCAGAAAGTAAATGGGCTTGGCGATACTGTAGATGATCTAAGCCAGCCCAAGCGAGAGCCTTGTCGACTTTTTTGGCATTCTTCTCCCGGCGCATGCGTAAACCATACTCCACGTTACTGCGCACATCGGTATCAAAGAGATAGGTGTTTTGGTGCAGGTAAATAACCGCTTGTTGAGGCCCTCGCTGTCCTGCCATAGGCACACGTCTCACCTCACCTGAAGTAGGTTTTTGTAGACCCGCCATAATTTTCATTAAAGTGGATTTGCCAACCCCATTAGGACCGTGCAGGTGCACTGCATCTGTGCTAATAAGTTGTAATTTATCGATGACAAACAAATGCTCTTCGCCATATCGATGGCAGATATTATTGAGTTCTAAACGCATTAGGTACCGTGCCTCAGTACGCGACTGTGACTTTGCATCCAGCCCAAACTAACATTGAGGATTAGCGCCAGCACCAAGAGCACAATCCCAAGCGCCACACCTTGTACAAACTCTCCTTTGCCCGTTTCTAGGGCAATGGCAGTGGTGATGTTTCGAGTGTGGTGCAATATATTGCCACCCACCATCATGGCACTCCCCACTTCCGCAATAATACGCCCAAAGGCCGTAACTACTGCAGCTAAAAGTGCAAAACGCACTTCAAATAATAAAGTGATAAAGGCCTGCCATGGATTAGCTCCCAAGGTTTTAGCCGTTTCTAACACGCGATGATCTGCTGCTTGAAAGGCACTTAAGCTCATGGCCACCAATAATGGAAAACATAATAGAATCTGGCCAATAATCATGGCTGGTCGAGTGAATAAAAGATTGAGATCCCCCAATGGGCCAGCCCGAGACAAGAGCATATAGAGCACTAAGCCAACCACCACGGTGGGGACTGCCAATAAACTATTAAGCACACTAATGGCGATCCAGCGACCAGGAAAACGAAAATAGGCCAACATAAAGCCGGCACTCAAGGCCGGTAATAGGGCAATCAGTAAGGCGCTAGCTGAAACACTAAAAGACACACCCACAATGCCCCACAGGGCAGGGTCTCCGCTCAAAAGTTGGGCAATCGCTGTGCTAAATGTAGTCCAAAGATCATTCATTGTGGTGTTTATCTAGCAGAAGGCACAAATAACACCTCACCATTAATGCGGAAATCGCCAATCGCCCCTTGGCCTGTTGAGCTGACCATCCATTGGGCAAACTCACGCGCTAGATTGATATTAGCGTGACTATGACGCTTAGGGTTAACCAACATCACCTGATAGGGATTAAGTAACTGTGGGTCACTTTCAAGCACTAGGCGTAATTCGAGCTTATCTTTTAGGGCCAACCAAGTGCCCCGGTCACTCAAAGTGTAGGCCCCCATTTCGGAGGCCATGTGTAAGCTGTGGCCCATACCACGGCCAGACTCAAGATAACCCTCAAAGGCTGGTAAGGCCCCTAGGTGCTGCCAAAGCTGTAGTTCTTTTTTGTGAGTGCCTGAATCATCACCTCGAGAAATAAAGCGCTGATTAGAAGCCATAATAAAAGACAGCCCCTGCGTCACTGTGCGCGCCAGACTGACCTTGGCTATGTCATCTTTGGGCCCAACTAATACAAAATCATTGTGCATCACCCTGCGGGCTTCTATGCCAAATCCTTGGTTAATAAAGTGTGCTTCGGCAGCAGGAGCATGGGTCATCACTAAATCTACATCACCATTCTCACCCATTTTTAGGGCTTTACCGGTACCTACAGAAACCACCTGTACTTCAGTATCACTTACTTTTGCATAATGGCTCAACAAATAATCTAGTAAGCCTGAATTATAGGTACTAGTAGTGGTAGCTAAACGAATACTGTCGGCCAAAACGATACCACTCAGCAGCGTCAAGACTGTCGCCAAGACAGCTCGCCTCAGCAGTAATTGCAGATATATCATGGTGTGTTAATTACTTTATCGTAGGAACATCATAATTGGTGGTCCCATTTTGCCCACGTTGGCGCAGGATATGGTCCGTTAACGTTAATGCCATCATCGCTTCAGCAATAGGCGCAGCGCGAATCCCCACGCAAGGATCGTGTCGACCTTTAGTAATGACTTCCACAGCCTCACCATGGATGTCGATGGATTGTCCCGGCAAGTGTAAACTTGAAGTCGGCTTAAGGGCAATTCTGGCAATAATATCTTGGCCACTACTGATACCCCCTAAAATCCCACCCGCATGATTAGATAAGAAACCGTCTGGAGTCATTTCATCTCGGTGCTCGGTGCCACGCTGAGCAACTGCGTCAAAGCCGTCACCAATTTCCACGCCCTTAACGGCATTAATGCTCATTAGACCATGGGCTAATTCAGCGTCTAAGCGATCAAACACTGGCTCACCAATGCCTGCTGCAACCCCCGTAGCCACAACGGTGACTTGGGCCCCAATAGAATCGCCCGATTTACGCAAGGCATCCATAAATTGCTCTAGTTCCTCTAGCTTGTCCGCTTGGCCACAGAAAAATGGATTATCATTGACAATGTGGGGTTCAGGACAGGCCAGTTTAATGGGGCCTAATTGTGATAGATAAGCATTGACCACAATACCACGGCCCGCCAAGAACTTTTTAGCCACCGCGCCTGCTGCAACCCGCATGGCTGTCTCACGCGCTGAAGAGCGGCCACCACCTCGATAATCTCGGATACCATACTTGTGCAGGTAGGTGTAATCGGCATGGGCAGGACGAAATTGATCCTTGATGTTACCGTAGTCCTTAGACCGATGATCTGTGTTCTCAATCATTAATCCAATGGGTGTACCTGTGGTTTTGCCCTCAAATACGCCTGATAATATACGCACTTCATCAGCCTCTCGACGCTGAGTGGTGTGGCGTGATTTACCTGGCTTTCGGCGATCTAGATCAACCTGTAAGTCAGCCTCAGTTAGCTCAATGCCCGCTGGGCAGCCGTCAATGGTCGCGCCTAAAGCTGGACCATGACTTTCGCCAAAGGTGGTGACTGTAAATAACTTACCAAAGGTATTACCCGACATGGACTTTTTACTCTAATATTTCGTGGATTAAATTATAGCTGGTTAATGGACTAAGTCGCAATCAATAGACCTATGCACGAGATTGCTGCCAAGCACAGAACCGACTTTGGTACTGCCTGCACTGAGCACCTGTGAGGCAAAAAACACCGTTGCCACCTTGACTCAGTTCAAGCCACATAAAGGGTATGTCTGGCAAAGCATTTTGCAGCGCCACTTCACTATTGCCTACCTCAATAACAATGAGGCTCTGCTCGGCAAGCCAGTCTGCAGCTTGAGCTAACATAGCCGCTGTAAGGTCTAAGCCATCATCACCTGAAACTAGCGCCAGCTTTGGTTCGTGCAAAAACTCCGTAGGCATATCATCATAGTCATCTGCATCCACATAGGGTGGGTTACTCACAATCAAATCATAGTGCCTGGAGGGTAGCCCAGAAAATAAATTAGAATCAAACACCCGCACTTGAGAGGCCACCCCATGGACGGTGATATTTTGTTGGCTCAATAATAAAGCTGCAGGTGCTATATCCGCCATATCTACCTGAGGTATATGCATATGTAAGGCCATTGCAATGCCAATACAACCGCTGCCGCAGCATAGATCAAGTGCCGTTTGTGGAGGCTTTTTAAGAAACGGAGAAAAATGCTTGACGATCAGTTCTGCCATGGGCGAACGGGGAATGATAACGTCTTCATTAACCTTAAACGGCATGCCAGCAAACCAAGTTTCTCCTAACAGGTAAGGCAAAGGCAGCCGCTGCTCAATACGCTTAGCCAACCAGTCGTTTATGCGCAATAACTGTGCCTCAGTGAGCCGCTTTTGTAATTCATCCTGTTGCGTATCCAAAGGCATATCACAGGCACCCAACACTAAAAACACCGCCTCATCCCAAGCATTGTCGGTGCCATGCCCAAAGTAAACCTGAGCTTCAATGAGTGCTGTTTCTGCGGCTTCAATAGCCTGCGATAGGAGAGTGGTCATGGGTGTTTTTATGGCAATAGTTTAATGTCCCCATTGTAAGCTAAGGCCCGTCCCGATACCATGTCGCTATCAATACCAATAGCGATAATCAAGCATGAAGCCCTTCTCAGGCCAAGATCCTCAGCAACTAACCGCAGAGCCAGACTTTAAGGCTGCCTTTGGTTCTGCTGCGCCATTAAAAAAAACTGGCCGTCAAACGACCCCTGCAGCTAAAAATAAAGATGCTCAAAGCGCCGCTATTCGCAGAGCTGCTGCCATTGTGCAGGTGCAAGAAAAAGCTGCTCTTGGGGAGCAAGGATTTGAGTTAATTGAGTCAGAACAGAACATTACCTACTCACGGGTGGGCTTAGACAGTGGCAGCCTGCGCCGACTCAGTAACGGACATATGCGCCCAACCCTAACCTTAGATCTGCATGGCTATCGAGTAGACAACGCACGCGACTCTGTATGGAACGCGGTCAAACATGGTCAAGCCGAAGGAGACCGTTGCTTGCTCATTGTGCACGGCAAAGCGGGCGCGGGTTACCGAGATGAAAATGGTGACATTCGTGGCGCTGGCCAAGCCTTAATTAAGTCCCATGTTAACCATTGGCTACAGCAGTTAGATGCAGTGTTGGCGTTTACTTCGGCGCTGCCGAAAGACGGCGGTACTGGGGCACTGTATGTATTACTTAAAAAGGCCCAAAAAAGAGGGTAAGATAGTGGCTTAAACCTTTACCTTAGTCAGCACATCAAGTATTGTCCGCGTAAAATTTAATCGCTCTTTTGTTATCACATTAATAAACAGAGTCATCATGAACATAGCCACGAGAAGCTCCATGGAAAAAGCATACGAAGAAATCCTTACTAGCATCGGCGAAGACTTAAATCGCCCAGGCTTAAAGGATACCCCTAAACGCGCAGCTAAAGCCTTTAAGTTTCTTAATAACGGCTACGAAAAAAACCTTGATGACGTTATCAATGGCGCCTTATTTCCGTCAGATAACGAAGAGATGGTGATTGTTAAAGACATCGAACTTTACTCTTTGTGCGAACATCACCTGTTACCGTTTATAGGTAAGTGCCATGTGGCTTATTTGCCTTCAGGTAAAGTACTGGGTTTGTCGAAAGTCGCGCGCATTGTCGATATGTTTGCTCGTCGTTTACAGATTCAGGAAAACATGACTAAACAAATAGCTGATACCATTATGCAAGTCACTGATGCCAAAGGTGTGGGCGTCGTCATTGAAGCACAGCATATGTGCATGATGATGCGTGGTGTACAGAAGCAAAATGCGAGTATGAAAACGTCTGTACTACTGGGCAAGCTGCGCGAAGATGCGCGAACTCGGGCAGAATTTTTGACGTTAATTAAGTCCTAGTCAAATTTTGTGCTGGGCGTGCAGCGCTGCTAGCGTTGCCTGCCGGCCAACCTCTATCATTTCTTTAGCTCGATGTAGTTCAAAAAAGCTACAGGCGTTACGGTCTATTTTCACCTCAACGTCTGGTTGATAGCCTGCCATTTTGTATCTTGCCATAGCCGCCTGCATAGTCTCAAAACACTGGGTCAGCATTTCCAACTTATTCCACTGCAAATGGCTACGCTGGCTTTTTGATGCGTTCACGCTAGGTATGTTCCAGTCGTCACTAAAGCCTGCAACATTTAACCTTGAACCCTGCACTGGACGCAGGTTGTGTAAATTTATATTTAAATTCACCGCGACAATTAAATCTGCCTGATCTGCAACCGTGGGCATAATAGGCACTGGGTTAAGTAACCCACCATCCACTAAATAACGATCTTCTTCTTTGACTGGCATAATCATACCCGGCACAGCTACACTGGCCCGTATGGCATCCATCATCTTGCCAGACTGAAACCAAACCTCTTGCTGCTTAACCAAATCTGTAGCGACGGCAGTAAACGGTATGGGCAGGTTTTCAATCAACTGATCACCAACAAAGTCTTGCAGTATGGCATAGGCTTTTTCACCACGAATCGCCCCCATAGACAACAACGACATATCGACTAAGCGAAACACATCAAAACGAGATAAGCCCGACACCCACTCCGTAAAGGCAGGCAACTGACCCGCAGCAAACATGCCGCCGACCACCGCACCCATAGAGCAGCCCGATACACTAATAATATCAAACCCCTGCTCTTCAAGTACTTGGATCACCCCAATATGGGCATTCCCTCGGGCGCCACCACTGCCCAATACTAATGCGACGCTAGGCATATTTATGATCCTATAATGTTGTTCATTCTTGAATCATTTCTAGGTGTAAATACACTTTTTTATTGCCACGTTCAGTACTATAAAGGGCAAAATAATTCGACCCCGTGGCAGTTTTTTGTTTGAGGGCCGCATAAGACTGCTGCTTATCTAAACCATACAAACGTGATTCACCAAAGACCTCATTAGCCCATTTGTGGCTCGACCCACAAGACCTTCCCTGGCATTGAAAGATTACTTGTGCATCTGCCATTTTCAGCTCTTCTAAGGCTTTTTGATGAGAAGTTTTTGCACTTAGGCCTTGGATCATGTCCCAAGTATAACGTGTAAGCTGGCCCGACAATTGGAGCTTATATTCAGCCTCAACCACTCCATTAACCTTGCGCATCGAACCCGTGGGTAGGATGTAGTATGGCGTTTCTAGTTGAGTTTGATTCACCAAGCGACTGTTTTTAGTGATCTCTAAAGTGACACCTGCTTGAGCACTAAAAGAGACACAAAGCCAAGCCATAAAAATGCAGGTGTTAGCCATACAACGAGAAAAAATAACCATGTTCTGTACCTTATGAATGGAATAAATGGGTCAATGTTAAACACCCTACTGCGGCCACCTCACCTTCTAATAAAGCCATGGAGGCCGGCATCATTGGATCTCCTGAATGTTGATCAGAGTAACAAAAATGGCCGATCAAGGCGCTAATTAAAGGTTGGTGAGTGACTAGGATGATGTCTTCATGCGCTTGCTCCAGCAAGAAATTCTGCACCTGAATGAGGTCGCCATGGGGTGTGATGCAATCGAGGGACTGCACGTTTAATGGGTGTTTGTTATGAGCTACATGCTGCTGCAGCAAGTTGGCTGTCTGTTGCGCTCTAACATAAGGACTAGCCCATAGGCGAGTGAACTCATGCCATGGCACGGCGGCCTTGTGGCTTTGTTTTATTACTGCGGCACTGCCACTTTGTGTGAGTGGACGCTGAGCGTCAGTCGGGGCATTAAAACTTGCCTCTCCATGACGCATCAGCAGTAATCTCATTAGTCTTCGGCCTTGGGTAAATCTTGCGCCTCAGGCCAATCATTAAATGGAAACGGTTTACTTTCAGTTTGATAGGACAAAAAGCGATAACTGTGAAGGATAAATCGCCCTAAACTATTACTAAACTCTAATATGGTTGGATGACTGGATTCGGTAAACAGTCGATACAAAAACTGCGCAACGACTAATAGCACAAATATTGATGCTGTAATTTTTACCAGTAATAAGCTCAGCAGCATAAATACCAAGCGCAGCCAAAAGGCTTCTGATGTAAGGTTGTTTTTTAATGCTTGCATAGTTTTTACTCCGTTAACCCCTATGCACTTAACATAGGGGCAATTCACTCATATTTCAAGTAACTAACTGCGTTTTAGAACAAATTCAACATCTGAGTTTTGATCACGGGTCATGAGTGATTGGGCCACACTAGAAACATCGGCTCCTTGGTAAACTAAGGCATACAGTCCATCGACTAAGGGCATATGTACCTGTAATTCATCAGCTTTTTTCTTTACTAGGGCCAAGGTATTCACCCCTTCAGCGACTTCCCCCAACTCAGCGATGGCCTCATCAAGGCCCTTACCTTGACCCAAGGCATATCCAACCCGGTAGTTTCTACTTAACGGAGACATACAGGTAACTATTAAGTCACCAACCCCTGCTAGGCCTAAAAATGTCATGGGATTCGCTCCCATGTGCACCGCTAGGCGACTCATTTCTGCCAAACTACGGGTTAAAAGCATACTGCGTGTATTTTCACCCATACCCATGGCTGCACTCAAGCCGGCCGCAATCGCATAGATATTCTTAAGCGCACCCCCCAACTCAGTACCATAGCGATCATTACTTGCATACACTCGAAAAAAGTAGCATTGCAGGATATCTTGTACTTGCTGGCGAAGGGCTTCGTTATCACTAGCGATTACTGTGCCTGTTAACTGTTTAGCCGCCACTTCTTTGGCTAAGTTAGGACCGCTAATGACGCCAATAGGATTATCTGGAAAAAACACTTCCAACACTTGGCTCATCAATAAAAACTTTTCTGGTTCAATGCCTTTGGCTGTTGTCACAAGGTTTTGTTGGGGATTAATGTGGCTTTTTGCTTGCTCCAAAACTCCCCTAAAGGCTTTACTTGGTACTGAAAATATAATCGTGTCTGCCTCACTAATACACACACTAAAGTCAGTCACAATTTCTAGGTCTTCATGCAAATTCAGCCCAGGCACATAACGGGAGTTAACCCGTGTTTGACGTATTTCTTCGGCTAATGCTTGGTCGCGCATCCACAATCGCACGGGGAATCCGTTATGCGCAACAATATTGGCTAACACCGTACCGAAGCTGCCACCACCAATCACTGTGACCCGATGTTCAAAGTTCATTGAGATTCCTATTACACTAGCAATTCGCTAGGTGTCGGCTCGCAGTCTAAACGTTTTCCCAGCATTATTTCTAGATCAGGAATGATAAAGGCATCATCTTCCGAGGCAAAACTGATGGAGATTCCCGAAGCACCAGCGCGACCCGTGCGGCCGATCCGATGCACATAGTCTTCTAGCTCTTCTGGCAGGTCGTAGTTGAACACATGACTTACGCCATCCACATGGATACCCCGACCAGCCACATCCGTGGCCACTAGAATAGGGGTATCACCACTACGGAAACGTTCTAAGGTCTTGACCCTTTTCACTTGCGCGACCTCACCTGACAAAAGCGCACTTTTTATTCCGTCTTTTTGCAATCTCTCAGCCAAGTCTCGGGTAATGTGGCGCCGATTAGCAAACACAATAGCACGCTCAACTCCCATGGTTTTTAGGCAATTAAGTAATACTTTATATTTATCAGCACGAGCTACAGAGTAAAACCGCTGCTCTACACTTGCCGAGGCTAGCTCATCAGACTCAATTTCCACATGCACTGGCTCAAAAGTCCACTGCTCAGCCAAGCGCAAAATTTGCTCACTAAAGGTGGCGCTAAACAATAACGTTTGACGATCTTCTTTTTTCGGGGTTTGGCGAATAATAGCTCGCACATCTGGGATAAAGCCCATGCTCAACATCCGGTCTGCTTCGTCCAAGACCACCACTTCAACCTCGCGCAGGTTGACATGGCCGCGGCGACAAAAGTCTAACAATCGACCCGGCGTAGCCACCATAATATCCGTATGCTGCTTTTGTAATTGCTTTTGCTGAACTTCAAAATCCATGCCACCAACAAGCTGTTGTACGTTGACGTTACAAAACCGAGTCAGGTCTTCAGCGTCACTGGCTATCTGCATCACCAACTCCCGAGTTGGAGCAACAATAAGAGCTCTTGGCGTACCTAATCGACGAGGTCCATTAATCGGAAAGTCTAAGAAATCAGTAATGATGCTCAATAAAAACGCCGCCGTCTTACCTGAGCCAGTCTGGGCTTTGCCCGTGATGTCTTTGCCAGCTAACGATTCAGGCAAGGTTAATGCTTGGATTGGGCTGCAATATTCATATCCCAGCGCTGCAACCCCCTGCATCACCTCGTCAGGTAAATCCAAATCATGAAAGCGGGTTTTGCCTTCCTCTTGCGGGACAACAAAATGGTCCAGTGACCAGTTTTGATCAGCAACTTTTGAATCGTTTGAGTTCAAGGTGATTTTCCATTGAGAGGCGCACTTGCCTGAGTAAGATGATCTACAACGAGGCAGTATAGAGAGTTTGCGGCCATTACACAAAACACCATTTGCTGATTAGCCAAACTGTTGTGCGTAAGGAGGCAAGGCCCGCAAAAGTTGTTGACCATAGCGCTTGCTGATAATGCGCTTGTCTAAAATAGTGATACGGCCTTGATCTTCTTCTTGGCGCAATAAACGTCCCGTGGCCTGAACCAACCTAACACTCGCCTCTGGCACCGATAGCTCAGCAAAACTATTACCCCCAGATTTCTCTATCCACTCGGCTAAGGCAGAGGGCACTGGCCGGTCTGGCACCGTAAACGGTAACCGTGTGATCACCACGTGCGTTAAATAATTTCCGGGCAGATCAATACCTTCAGCAAAACTTGCTAGGCCAAACAAAACACTGCCTTCACCGTCATCAATGCGTTGCTTATGCTGATCTAACAAACGTTGTTTAGAAGACTCACCTTGCTGCAAAATAATATCTTGCCACAAGTCCCCCATACCTTCAAAAACAAGCTGCATGACACGTCGTGAAGTAAACAGCACTAAGCTAGCTTCAGACTGAGTTAGTTGGGCTTTAAGGCCAACAATAAGGTCATCTACAAAGACGGCCTCAGGCCCTGGCTCAATGGCTTCTTTAGGCACACAGATCTGCGACTTGGAGAAATCGAACGGACTCTGCACCGACAGCATTGTGCTTTGTGGATTTAACCCCGCATGCGTAATTAAACGGTCAAACCGGCCCAACGCCGTCAGTGTAGCCGAGGTTAACAAAGCACCGTAGCAGCGTTGCCACAAATTCGTCTTCAACAATTCAGCAGCCATTATAGGGCTTGCCGACAGTTCTAGGTCGACCCGTTCTGGTGTTTGCCAATACTGTAACCAGCGGGCCATGGGAACTTCCCCCTCTTGGTCTACTTTGGCATAAGCCTGCCATAACCCAAGTTGCTGCTCAGCATTTTGTTGCAACACCCCAAAGGCCGCCAGATAAGTCTCCGCCTGGTCCTTGGGTAAGCCATTTTGATCACCTTTGATGACGTCATCCATGAGGCCATGCAATGCACTTAAATCTCGCCCTAGACGGGCGCTAGTTAAACTCAAATCATGACACATTTGGACTAATTCAGTGGGGATAATGCCCTGGGGAAAACGATAGTTTTCTTGTTGCTGATAACCCTCCTGTGGCCTAAACGCAGATTGGTCCAAAAACTGCTCTAAGCCAATCAACTGCTGCTCTAGAATTTGCACATGGTCTTGCACCTGAGTACTGAGTTGAGCCCCTTTGCCACCACCCTGCCATTCTTTTAAAAATTTCTTTAGGCCCGAGCGCGTTTGAGCATACCAGCGACTCAATTGACGAATGCCTTGTTGATGGGTGAACTGCTTAAGGGTTTTATCAGTTAAATGGTGGCCTTCATCAAAGATATAAATGGTATCTTCTGGGGCGGGAAGAATGGCTCCACCACCTAAGGCTAAGTCTGCTAACACTAAGTCGTGATTAGTCACTATGCAGTCTGCTTGCTCTAAGCCATCTCTGGCTTTGAAAAATGGACATTGACTAAAATGGCTGCAACGACGATTAGTGCAGCCTTTGTGATCTGTGGTAATGGGTCGCCAATGGTCTTCCGCCAGAGGTTCCTTCCAAGCGTCGCGGTCGCCATCCCATTGGTTGCTGCCAAGTTGCACTACCATATCTTTATATAGACTTTGCTGATGGCCATCGAGTTTGAGTGCAAGTTCGTCTTCAAACAAAGCCTGGGTGGGGTCAAGGGAGGCATTTTGTGACAGTGCTTGGTCTAGCCTCGATACGCATAGGTAGCGACGGCGACCTTTAGCTAGCCGAAAGTCAAAATCATAGCCCCCATGCTTTTTTAAAGCGGGTAGGTCTTTTTGTACAATTTGTTCCTGCAGGGCTATGGTGGCAGTGGATATAACCAGCTTTTTATCCAATGCTTTGGCTATCGGCAAGCACGCCACCATGTAGGCCAATGTTTTACCCGTGCCGGTGCCAGCCTCAACCATACACACTGGATTATCGTCACTCCGATGGCCATCCAAATCTTTATCAATGGCCAAAAAATGATTGGCCACAGTCGCAATCATCTGCTTTTGGCCCCAGCGGGGCTTTAACGAAAGCTGCTTTACCAGTTGGCGGTAAAGTTGTTGGACATCTTGTTTTATAGCGGCGGCATCAGACACGGAAAAGGCTCTTAGTTAGCATCAAATAATCGGCCATAAGGGTACACCATTTTAGCCACAAAAGCTGACTGTTAGGCAGTCGCGGAAAATAAAACTTGCCAGCGTCAATATTACTGGTATTATATACAGTAACTGTATAAACAACCAGCATATTTAACTGTAGGTCAGGAGAATATAATATGATTAAGTTGACCCCACGCCAAGATCAGGTACTCGACTGCATCCGTAGCTACATTACCGACACAGGCTACCCACCCACCCGCGCAGAAATTGCCAAGGAACTGGGTTTTAAGTCACCCAATGCGGCAGAAGAACACATTAAGGCACTCGCACGTAAAGGGGCCATTGAGATTATTCCGGGCGCTTCGCGCGGTATACGGGTACCCGACATGCATGAAGTTGACTTAGGGTTACCTATTATCGGCATGGTTGCTGCCGGTAGCCCACTGTTGGCACAAGAGCACATCAGTGACTACTGCGCCATTCCAGAGAACTTATTTTATCCAAAGGCAGATTACTTACTTAAAGTGAGTGGCATGTCGATGAAAGATATTGGCATTTATGATGGTGATTTATTAGCCGTTCACAAAACTGATCAAGCCAGAAATGGCCAAGTAGTGGTGGCGCGTATTAATGATGAAGTCACGGTAAAACGTTTCCAACGCAACGGCAACAGTGTGCAATTAATCGCCGAAAACCAAGACTTTTCACCCATTGAAGTGGACCTTACAAAACAACACTTAAGCATTGAAGGTCTTAGTGTGGGTGTTATACGCCGGGGCAACTAGACCCAAGGTAGGAGTAATATTATGTGGCAGCAACAGCAGCAACCCAACACCCGTATTGAAGGTATTTTGGCAGAACATCAACTGGATCTGTGGTCCCAAGAAGACCCTGCACCGGCGCAGGACCTGAGTCATATTACTGAGATTATTATGCGTGGCGAAGCCTGGAGTAATGTGCAAATGTTATTGCCATTAATGGCCCAGCTCAGTCATGATCAACGCTGGCTGGCGTGGGTGGCACCCCCTAAATTACTACCTAAAGCCCAACTAAAAGCCGCAGGATTTGACTTGAACAAAATCATTTTACTCAAGCCCGATGCACTACATGACACAATGAGTCTAGCCCACCAAGCACTAAAAAGCGGCACCTGTCATGCGGTTATCAGTTGGTTTGGCTGCCTAGAAGCTGATCAACTTAATCAGCTAGCCCATGCTGCAGAACTTGGCAATAGCCGCGCGTTTTTAATTAGACACCAATAAAAAAGTCTTTAAACAGTTATCTGTGTTTCAAAAAAATGGCGTAGTAGTTGGTGGGTAATTAATGGGTCAGCGCTACCTGCAAGCTCGCGTATGGAATGCATCGCGAAAGTAGGCACACCCAAGTCTAGGGTGCGCACGCCAAGTTGGGCAGCAGTAATGGGGCCTATAGTGCTGCCACAAGCCATATCACTGCGCACCACAAAGGTTTGGATTGGCAACTCTATTTGAGCGGCTAGTTCTTTCACCATAGCGCTGGTTACCGCGTTAGTCGCGTAGCGTTGATTTGCATTGACCTTAATCACAGGCCCCTGATTTAACTGAGGGCCATGTTGATCATCATGTTTTTTAGCAAAATTAGGATGAACTCCGTGAGCGTTGTCTGCCGAAATAAAGGTGGACGCACTTAATAACTGGTGCAACATTGCAGGTGTTGCATAGAGACGCTGCAATACCGACATTAAGAAACTGCCTTGGGCGCCTTCGGCCGACTGACTCCCCACTTCTTCGTGGTCGTTACAGATCAACAACATACCTTGATCAGTTTGCGCAGCCAAGATTGCAGTTAGGCCCATGTAGCAACTCAACAAATTATCTAAGCGTGCGGCCGCCAAAAATTCTTGGTTTAATCCCACTAGAGCGGCCGGCTGAGTATCATAGAAGCTTAACTCATAATCAATTACCTCATCAACGTCATGACCATTGGCCTTTAACTCCTCTGCTAGCAAGGCTCGTAGGCTAAATTCATCACCTAGCGCCTGACCCAACAGCACTGGCAGATCATTTTGAGCATTGATACTATGGCCCGTGTTCGCTTCGCGGTCTAGATGAATTGCTAAGCTTGGGATAGAGGCAATGGGGCGTTTAAAGTCCAATAAATGACTTACCAACTGACCTTTTTTATCACGCCCAACCACCCGACCCGCCAGCGATAGATCACGGTCAAACCACGGGTGCAACAAGGCGCCACCATAAACCTCAACACCCAGTTGCTGGTAGCCTTTGCTACATATTTCTGGGTTAGGCTTAACCTTTAAGCACGGACTATCAGTATGGGCGCCCACCATATGCATACGTTGTAGAGCATTTTCTTGGGGCAGTTGAAAGGCGACTATGGTTGAGTCATTGCGGGTAATAAAGTATTGGCCACCTGCTTTTAGGTGCCATTCATCCGCCACCTCAAGCTGACAGTAACCCGCAGATCTTAATTGGCTCGCCATTGACGCCACGGCATGAAAAGGAGTGGGTGAATCGTTAATAAAACTCATCAATCCATTAAGGTAGGTTGTTTGTGGCATAGCTTTTCTTATTCCATGGTTGTCGAGGTCTAATTTTGCCACATTATGTTGGGCAAACGTAACGATTATGTAAAGCATTAGCTAAATTACCTTACATTGCCTTAAGACGTTTGAAAAACTCAGTAAAATTAAGCTAGTATAGCTGCAGATCAAAAACTTCCTCAATCCAACTTGCCGGTTCAAAAGGCCAGTTTACTATTTGTGATTCCTGTTATGAAGCCTGATACTCGTTCCACCTTTTTGCCCCACGTTTTTGCTATTACGCGTAAACTTCACCCATGGGCTTTGATGTTGCTCACAGCAAGCCTTGGTGCAGTGCCACTTGCCTCAGCACAGGCCAATACTACTGATGTTCCAGTGCAGATTGAATTCACGCAGAAACAGGGGTTATTGACTCAAGAAATTATTCAGTTGTTGGATCAAAAACACTACCAGCACAGGGATATTAATGATCAATTTGCCCGCGATGTGTTTGAGCGTTATTTAACGCTACTAGACCCACAGAAGATTTACCTGAGTCAAGCTGACCTTGCACCTTTTAATTACCTTAACAAGGACCTTGATAACTTGTTAGCCAAAGGTAACTTGGAGGCCATGGAGCAGCTGTATAATTTATTACAGCAAAGGCGCCTAGCATTTATCGACTTTAACCTCAGTTTGCTATCCCAGCCTGAGCCCATGTTTAACTTTGAATTGCTTGAAGATATCAGCACCTCACCTTTTGATGAACCCCGAGTAGCTAATTTTTCCGCCATCAAGAACACTTGGCGTAAACAACTAAAAAATGAGTTCATTACCGGCCAATTAGGTAGCGAATCCATTGATAAAATCAAGCACCGCTTGCAAAAACGTTACGCCAATATGCGTAAGCGTGTGTTACAAGTAGAGCTTCGAGACGCCTATCAAGCGGTCAGTAATAGCATTACCACGGTCACAGACCCGCACACCAGTTACCTTTCGCCGCGCAATGTTGAAGACTTTAACATTGACATGAGCTTATCCCTAGAAGGTATCGGTGCTGTATTGCAGCGTGAAGACGATTACACCAAGGTGGTTAGCCTCGTGGTGGGTGGACCCGCTGATAAAGCCGGTGACTTGAAGGCCGCTGATTATATTGTCGGTGTAGGTCAAGACGGTGAAGCCATGCAAGAAATATTGGGTTGGCGTTTGGATGATGTGGTTGATCAAATTAGAGGGCCAAAAGACAGCTTAATTAATTTGCAAATAATTTCTGGTGGCGATTTGCAACAACCTAGACAGACCATTCAAATTCGCCGTAACAAAGTGAATTTAGATGATCAAGCTGCTAAAAAGTCAGTCGTTGAGATTGCCACTAATGATGGCATTACTAAAGTGGGCGTCATCACCTTACCCACTTTTTACATGGACTTTGCAGCCGCTCAAGCCGGCGATCCCAACTATCGCAGCACCACCCGTGATGTTTATAATCTCATACAAGAACTGAAGGCAGAATCTATTAGTGGCATTGTCATTGATTTACGTAACAACGGTGGTGGTTCCTTACGAGAAGCCAATCAACTCACGGGACTATTCATTGAAACAGGCACCACAGTTCAGGTGCGGTATGCCGATGGTGTGATCCAAAAACAAATGGACCGCAATCCTTTATTAGCCTATAACGGCCCACTAGTCGTGCTTGTTAACCGCTACAGTGCCTCAGCCTCAGAGATTTTTGCCGCCGCAATGCAAGATTACAAACGCGCCTTAATCGTAGGCAGTCAAACCTACGGCAAAGGGACTGTGCAAACTTTTGGAGACCTCTCCAGTGGCCAGATCAAATTTACCCAAGCCAAATTTTACCGAGTGTCTGGTGCTAGCACTCAACACCAAGGGGTGATTCCAGACATTGAATTGCCAAGCCTGACTGACCCAACCAGAGTCGGTGAGAGCACCCAAGACCATGCCCTCCAGTGGGACCAAGTTAAGTCGGTTGACCACAAAACTTATTTTGCTTTTGAACAAGTCATTCCGCAATTACAAACCCAACAAGAGGTTCGCAACCAAAGTAGCGCAGACTGGCAATATACCTTGGCCTTAGCCGAACGTGAGCAAAAAAGGCCAAAGCAACTCAGCCTTCACTTAGGTCAACGTCAACAGTCATGGCAGGAGCAACAAGATTGGTACTTGAGTAATATTAACAAATTACGCTTAAGCCAAGATTTAGCCCCTGTGACTGACACTAAAGACCATGAGTTTGACTATGATGACGCCCAAAAAGATCCTTACATATTAGCGGGCGCAGCAGTGATTGCTGATTGGATTGATATGGCGCGTTAATTGCTGACTTTAACGGCTTATTGAGCGCCCACAATGGCATTCGATAAGTGGTGTTTACAGGGTCTAAATGGGCGCCCTAACTTGCAGAGTGACAAGCAAAACTGATTGATGGTTAACCGCCTTTTAAATGCGCAACTAGAGGCCCATCAAAGGCCCCAGTAGCATTGTTTAATTTGCCTTGCTGTTGGGTGTTGGGGGATGGCCCTAATTAGGCTTGCCGCATTGTTTGCGGCTTTAGCCTGGCATCAGCCCATCACTAAGTTCATAGATCGCTGTTTTTTGGCGCAAAGTGGCCACATCATTGCTAAACAGTATTAAATGAGCTCCATAATAGGTTCATTGAGGGCTGATAGTTGCTCCCTTAATTCCAAAATATGTTCCCCCCAATAACGCTCTGTGTTAAACCATGGAAAGCTGTGGGGAAAGGCTGGATCCTGCCAACGGCGAGCAAGCCAAGCGGCATAATACAACATGCGCAAGGTTCGTAGGGGTTCTATAAGGGCCAACTCTTGTGGTTTGAAATCATAAGACTCATTGTAACCTTCAATAATTTCGGACAGCTGCACCCGCTGACGATCACGTTCACCAGATAATAGCATCCAAATATCTTGCACTGCAGGCGCCATACGTGAGTCGTCAAAGTCAACAATGTGGGGCGCCTCATCGCGCCACAACAAATTGCCCCCATGACAATCACCATGAACTCGAATGAAATTCACACCATCGGCTTGGTCAAAAGCGGCATCAATATGCCCTAATAAATCTGCTGTTAAACTATCGTACGCAGCTTTTAAAGATGCAGGTATAAAGTTTTGACTCACAAAGGCCACACTATCGTGGCCAAAGGTTTGGGGGCTAATTGAAGGTCTGTATTGATAGGGCTCCACAGCACCAAGCGCATGTATGCGTCCCAGTAATCGACCCATGGTATAGAGATTACCAAGGTCGTCTAGTTCGGGGCCGTGCCCACCTTTGCGTTCAAACAGAGCAAACTCGAAGGCGTCATAGTTCAATAAACTCAGACCTTGGTTATTAATTAATGGAGGCACTACTGGCAGTTCGTACTCTGCTAAGGCAATACTAAACTGATGCTCCTCCAAAATTTGTTCCCTAGACCAACGCTGGGGCCGATAGAACTTAGCAATGACAGGCACCTCTTGATCTTCTAAACCAACTTGGTAGACCCGGTTTTCATAACTATTTAGGGCCGAAATGCGTCCGTCACACACATAGCCTTGGCTTTCAACCGCGTCCATAATATAACTCGGCGTTAATACTGAAAAAGGGTGTGTTGGGTTGCTCATAATCGCCATTTGTTAATCTTCCATGGACCAAGTATATCCTAAGACTCTCGGCTCATAGCGAAACTGTTGAGACTAATTAACAGCTCATTTATGATGATGCCCCAAGGCGTTAAAGGAATTGGGGTTTTTACACCAGTTTAATGCCCATGCCTTGGGGCGTTTAAAGCACTAAGCTATACAAAATTGCAGCTAAACCCCAGTGCCTAGGTAAGCCATTAAATCAAATCAATGACCCATGCAGACTGGGTGGCTGACAATGAGACTCATCAAAAATCGGCAAAACCTTTGTATAATCAACAGTGACCTCCGTATAATATCGACCTTATAAAGCTCGTTAACTCAGGGAAGCGCTAGTGACTATTACCAATGCCCTTCAGTTCCCCATTAGTGAAGCCCCCGCCATGGGCCAACCTTTGGCTGTTGCCAACGGTGTGTATTGGTTACGGATGCCATTACCCTTTGCCCTTAACCATATTAATTTGTGGTTATTGGAAGATGATATAGGCTGGACCATTGTCGATACCGGCATCAATACCCCAGCCTGCAAGGAACTGTGGCAACAAGTATTTGACAAGCACCTTAATAACAAACCTGTGCATCAACTCATTGTTACTCATTTACACCCCGATCATGTGGGTTTAGCGGGTTGGCTATGTGACGTTTGGGGCTTAGAATTACAGATGTCCCGCACCGACTACCTCACCTGTAGAGTGCTCATGTCTGACACCGGCAAAGCCGCACCTAAAGCTGCTATCGATTTTTACCAGCGTGCAGGGGTGACAGATGAACAACTAGCCTCTTACCAGACCAAATTTGGTGGCTATGGCAAAAGTATTTATACCATGCCTGATAGTTTTGTCCGCTTACAGGACGGTAACTCAGTCACTATGGCGGGCCACCAATGGGAGCTTATTGTTGGCCGCGGTCACGCCCCAGAACATGTGTGCCTTTTGAGCCCAGAACTCAACATTTTCATCTCTGGTGATCAGCTGTTGCCAACGATTTCTTCGAACATTAGCGTGTGGCCTACAGAGCCACATTCAGACCCGTTAAAAGATTGGCTCGATTCATGTACAATGCTGCAGCAGCGCATTCCAGCCGATGTGCTAGTATTGCCATCCCATGGACAAGTATTTTTTGGAGCCCATAAACGTTTACAAAGACTGATTGATGGTCATGAGAAATCCCTTGTGAAACTCCTTGAGGCCTGCCAACAGCCACAAAGGAATGTGGATTTATTTAGCTATTTATTTCGCCGCCCCATTAACGACGACGTTCTGACACTGGCCGTAGGCGAAACCCAAGCCCATTTAAATTACTTAATGAGCAAAAATAAACTCCAAAGCAGTACCGATAAAAAGGGTGCTGTTTGGTATCAAACCATCTAAAAGAAGACCATTTTATGCACATGATTACTATTAATTCTGAGCCAGTTGAACTATTTAAAATTCTAAAATTCGAATCCATTGTCGGCAGTGGCGGTGAAGCGAAAAAAAGAATTGGCGAAGGTTTAGTTAAAGTTAACGGCGAAGTGGAAACTCGCAAAAGTCGGAAGATGATGAGTGGTGACACAATCGAATTTGAAAAACGTCATTATGAACTAAAACTGCCTTAATCCATGGCTATTAGTCGTTATTTTATCCCTGCGCATATCAGCGCAGGCTTTATTGCTCCTCTGGTAGGCTACACCAGTTCCGCTGCTATTATCTTTCAAGCTGCCAACAGCACAGGCGCCAGTGATGCCATGGTGACCAGCTGGTTTTGGGCTTTGGGTTTAGGTATGGGATTGTCCACCATTGGCCTCTCCCTGTTTTTTAAACAACCCATACTCACAGCATGGTCGACTCCAGGCGCCGCCATTCTGGTTACTAGTTTGGCAGGGGTACCCATGGCTGAAGCCATCGGTGCGTTTCTATTATGCTCCGTATTGCTGACTTTAATCGGCCTCTCTGGCTGGTTCGACCGCCTTATGCGGTTTTTACCCCAATCGATTGCAGCGGCTATGTTAGCCGGCGTTCTTTTACCCTTTGCTATGCATATGATCCTGTCCTTAGAGTCGCAACTGGCGCTCGTTTTAAGCATGATCCTAACGTTTTTTATTAGCCGTGTATTTTGGCCTAAACTTGCCATCATGGTCACCTTTTTATTGGGCATTATTGTTGCTGGCATGCAGGGTTTAATTGCATGGCAAGCATTAAGCTTGCAGATTTCAAGCCCTATTTGGACCACACCCGAGTGGTCTTTGTCAGCTGCAATAGGGGTCGCTATCCCCCTGTTCATTGTCACTATGGCTTCACAGAACCTGCCAGGCATCGTTGTATTACGCAGTCACGGCTATGACGCCCCGGCCGCCCCACTAATTACTTGGACCGGGTTCACTGGGCTTGTTATGGCACCTTTTGGAGGTTTTGCCTTTAACTTGTCGGCCATTATGGCCGCCATTTGTATGGGTAAAGACGTGGATGCTGACCCAAAACAAAGGTATCGCTCAGCTGTTTGGGCCGGTTTATTTATTGTAGCCACCGGTGTTTTTGCCGATAGCTTAACAGGCTTATTTAATAGCTTACCCCAAGCTCTGGTCATCAGCATTGCTGGTTTAGCGCTCTTAGGCACTATAAGCAGCAGCCTTAGCACCGCCTTGGCGCAAGAATCGGAGCGTATTGCTGCCATGATCACCCTGATCACAACCGCTTCTGGAGTGGCTTTGTGGGGCATCGGTAGCGCCTTTTGGGGTTTAGTTCTGGGCGCCTTAGCCCTTTTAATTCAGCACTACTGCTCTGCCAAGCCCCCTGCTGCTGCACCCGATTAGTTGTGTCAAACAGCATCGCAAGCCATGCTACTGGGCTCAAGACCTACTTTAATGGTGAGCTTTTTAAGCACTAAAAATATAACCTCCTGCGATCTAACTCGAGCATTAACAGCACCCTATTTGTCATGTGTCTATCACCCTCAGTGTGCGCTTAGGCCAAGGTCACTAAGGCCCTAAGCACTAGGCGCTAAGGCGCTAAGGCGCTAATTAAGCATGGACTTAATGCCTAGATTACCGCTAATATCCAAACCTGCATCATTTAAAAAACGCCAACTATGAAAACCGTCTACTCTCCTGACCACATTTTACGCAGTGCCAAAACAGAACTTGCCGGAGGCCAGCTAATCACCCCTTTTGAATGCCCCCAACGAGTAGATTACGTTTTAAGCGCCATTAAATCTGAGCGATTAGGCCCAATAATTAGCCCCACCCATTGGCCACGTCACTTAGTAGAAAACATACACGATAAAGGTTACCTGGCTTTCTTAGACACCATCTGGCAACGATGGACGCAAGCAGGTCATCAGGGTGAAGCAATCCCCAATATTTGGCAGTCTCGCTCTATGCCTAGCCAACGTATTCCTCACCATATTCAAGGCCTATTAGGCTATTATAGCTTAGCCGGCGAAACCAGCATTAGTGAAGGGACTGCCGCAGCGGCTTGGATTTCTGCCCATGTAGCTTTGACTGCTGCAGACCTAATTCACCAAGGCGACAGTAGCGCTTTTGCACTCTGCCGTCCGCCTGGCCATCACGCCTCAAAAGACCAATATGGCGGCTATTGTTTTATCAACAATGCAGCTATCGCAGCCCAAAAACTGCGTCATGACGGCGCCCAAAAGGTCGCTATCTTGGATGTAGATTTTCATCATGGTAATGGCACCCAAGATATTTTTTACCAACGCAATGACGTATTCTATTGCTCAATACATGGCGACCCAATGGAAGCGTTTCCCTATTTTCTGGGATTTGCTGACGAAACCGGTGAAGGCTTAGGTTTAGACCACAACCTTAATGTGCCCCTGCAAAGGGGCACAGACTATGCCCTATGGCACCAAGCACTGCGCCACGCTTTAAGCAAAATAGGTGATTTTAAAGCCGACGTGTTAGTTATATCTTTAGGAGTAGACACGTTCGAAAATGACCCTATAAGCTTTTTCAAACTTAAAAGTGATGACTTTATAGACATGGGACGAACCATCGCCAGTATGGGTTTGCCTACCTTGTTTGTGATGGAGGGCGGCTATGCCGTAGAGGAAATTGGTACCAATACCGTGAATGTCCTCAAAGGTTTTGAAACCTAGTTAAATAGTTGTTAGATAGACGTTAACTAGTCGTTAGACAGACGCGACTAGCCTATGATTCAATGTTTAAATAAGGCAAGATGGGGTTTTTACATGATTCAATTAAGAGAATAACGCCATGCTTTCAGTCAATGCTTACTTCGATGACAAGGTTAAGTCTATCGCCTTTCAAGGAAAAACCCTTTCTACTACAGTGGGCGTTATGGATATTGGGGAATTTACCTTTGGCACTAGCCAATATGAAGTAATGACCATTATCGATGGGGAACTTGAGGTTAAATTGCCAGGCACAGAAAGTTGGGCCACTTTTACCAACGGTGATCAATTTGAAGTCGAAGCAAACAGCAGCTTTGATGTTAAAGTGATACTGCAAACGGCGTACCACTGCACTTACCAATAAACTGCTGCGCCATTCACTCTCCAGCCAATTAAAGATCCTCAAGAGAAGAGGCCACGATAAAGTGGCCTTAGACAGCTTGATTAGAGTTATCAACCTAGCTAATAGCTGCATTTACTTAGCTAATCAAACCGCTAAATCTGCTCTTTAATGGATCGACCTAGGGTGTAAAGACCGCTAGAATGAAGTGCATCATATTTATCAGAGCCTGTAGCCATGTCCACCATTACCAGTCGTTGTCCCCACTGCCAAAAAAATAATCGTGTGCCTGCAGAACGAGTCAAGGAAGAGTCAACATGCGGCTCTTGCAAACAGGCTTTATTTTCCGGTAAACCCGTTGCTGGCACTAGTGCTAATTTCAACGCCCTTATTCAAGGTGATAAACCTGTAGTGGTCGATTTTTGGGCCCCATGGTGTGCACCTTGTGTGAGTTTTGCTCCCGTATTTGCGCAAGCCGCCCAAGCTAAATCTGACCAACTTCGGTTTGTAAAGGTCGACACTGAGGCCGAACAAATGCTGGGGTCTCAATTCAATATACGCAGCATTCCTACCTTAATGGTATTTAAAAATGGTAAAGTTATAGATCAACTCAACGGCGCTTTACCACAGCAACAATTTGAGCAGTGGCTAAATACTGCGGTAACAAAACAAGCTTAACCTTTGAATCCATTGGGGCAAAACGCACTATGAAAAAACTCAAGAATGAAAAAGAACTGCTCAAAAAAGCCATCGCCCTAGGCACGGTTTACGCTAATAAACGGGGTGTTGCACAGTTTGAAGCCACTGATTCTGCGGCCAATAAAATAGAATACATTTACCGTCTTTTAGTACACGACAAACTTATTCAGCCATTGCCAGAAAATCAGATTTCTCAACCCAGCATGCAACACAAACTGGCATTGTGGGTAGACCGTCAAATCAATCCCTAAGGACACGATCAATTCCACAAGGAGTCTAGATTATGCTGCAAGATGAACCGACTTATATTATCGTCGAACCTCACCATCAGTGGTTAGAAATCACCCTCAACCAGCCCAGCAGCTTCAATGCATTATCTCAACAAATGATGCAGCATCTGCAAGCGGCCATTAATCAGGCCAATCAAAACCCCAGTCTCACTTGCATTATCATTAAGGCCACGGGTAAAGCTTTTTGTGCAGGCCACGACCTCAAGCAAATGCAGGCCAACGCTCAGCAAGATTACTATCAAGAATTATTTCAACAGTGCAGCCGCCTTATGCAATCTATCGTCGAATGCGCTATTCCAGTAATTGCGCAAGTGCAAGGTGTTGCTACTGCAGCGGGCTGCCAACTCGTCGCCAGCTGTGACCTTGCTATTGCATCTGAGGACGCTCGATTTGCAGTATCGGGTATTAATTTAGGGCTTTTTTGTTCCACCCCAGCCGTCGCCCTGAGCCGCAACATGCATCCAAAGCAGGCCATGGAAATGTTATTAACGGGTGATTTTATTAGTGCGACCAAAGCTCAAAATCTGGGCTTAATTAACCGTGTTGTAGCTGCCCATGAACTAACGTCAGCGACACGCGACCTAGCAGACACCATCAGTCAAAAAGCGAGCTCGGCCGTGCGCACGGGCAAAGCCATGTTTTACCCGCAATTGGGCATGGAGCTAGAGCAAGCCTATGAGCATGCCAGC
Organism: uncultured Pseudomonadales bacterium; assembly: GCA_963925635.1. Taxonomy (GTDB): domain Bacteria; phylum Pseudomonadota; class Gammaproteobacteria; order Pseudomonadales; family Balneatricaceae; genus Njordibacter. The sequence goes on from CAWUTT010000034.1 coordinate 74,182, forward strand.
GGGCACATGATAAACAACTTAATGGATGCAGAAACTCAACGTGGCCTCAACGCCTTTGTCAACAAAAAAGCTAAGGATTAAGCGTGCAAGCACTCAAACAAATTATCGATTTTGTAAAAGAAATTGACCAACTCAAATCGGTCCTCAGAAAAACCCGTCCTCTAGGCATGCAGCGTTACGAAAACTCAGCTGAGCACTCTTGGCAAGTCACTCTCGCGGCACTGATGTTGAAAGACTACGCCGCCCAGCCAGTTGATATTAACCGGGTATTGCGGATGCTCCTGATCCATGATTTATGTGAAATTGATACGGGTGATGTGATTGTATACGATGCCGTAGGCAGCGAACACGAAGAAGCCGAGGCTGCTGCCACACTGCGTATCTTAGGTATGTTACCCAACAACATGGGAGATGAATATATTGCCCTGTGGCATGAGTTTGAAGCATCACAAAGTGCTGATGCGCGCTTTGCTAAAGCCTTAGATAGGGCACTACCTTTGATTCATAATTTGAATGACCAAGGCCATAGCTGGCAAAGTCATGGTATCACCAAGCACCAAGTTAAAACGGTTAATGGCGGGCGCATTAAACAAGGCTGTCCACAATTATGGCAGCTACTTGAGCCATTAGTGGACGAAGCTGAATTAAAAGGCTGGTTAAGTTAGACCTAAGTGGCATCAAGCTGGTAGACTACGCGCCCTAATTTGACTACCAATATGTGCCCCCTTGATTACTACCGCAAATATCACCATGCAGTTTGGCGCTAAGCCATTATTCGAAAACATTTCAGCCAAATTTGGTCATGGCAATCGCTATGGACTCATTGGCGCCAATGGGTGCGGCAAGTCCACCTTTATGAAGATACTCAGTGGTGAACTAACGCCGACTGCTGGTAACGTGTCCTTCTCTCCCAATGACACGGTAGGTACCTTAAGCCAAAACCAGTTTGCCTTTGAAGAAGACACGGTGATTGATGCAGTGATCATGGGAGATGCAAAACTGTGGCAGGTAAAACAAGCCCGCGAAGCCATTTATAGCCAGCTAGAAATGAGCGAAGACGATGGCATGAAGGTGGCTGAGTTAGAAGTAGAGTTTGCAGAAATGGACGGCTACAGTGCCGAAAGCCGTGCTGCTGAAATTTTAATTCAAGCGGGTATTGATGAATCTTTTCACTGGGGCTTAATGTCGCAAGTCGCGCCTGGTTGGAAATTACGCGTATTGTTAGCTCAGGCTTTATTCGCTGATCCTGATATTTTGTTATTAGATGAACCCACTAACAACCTTGATATCACCACTATTAATTGGCTGACAGAGGTATTGAACCAGCGTCGTAGCACCATGATCATTATCTCTCATGATCGCTATTTCCTAAACTCGGTGTGTACTCACATGGCAGATATCGACTATGGTGAATTACGTGTTTATGCAGGCAATTATGAAGCCTACACCTCGGCTTCTAATCTAGTGCAAGAACAATTGCATGCAGAAAACGCAAAGAAAAGCGCCGAGCGTGAAGAACTTCAGCAGTTTGTGGCGCGTTTTTCTGCCAACGCATCGAAAGCTAAACAAGCCTCGTCTAGGGCCAAACGATTAGAAAAAATAACCCTTGATGAAGTGGTCGCGTCCAGCCGCATTTCACCATACATTGGCTTTAGCGCCCATAAAAAACTTCATCGCCAAGCGCTGATACTAGAACAGTTGAGCCACGGATTTGAAGATAACCCTTTGTTTAACAACGGTGAACTAATTCTAGAAGCCGGTTCAAAGCTGGCCGTCATTGGTGAAAATGGTGTTGGTAAAACCACGTTCCTACGCTGCTTATTAGATCAGCTCAAAGCCAACCAAGGCGTTATAAAATGGTCAGAAAATGCCGTCTTGGGGTACTGCCCACAGGATAGCACCGAAGACTTCAACTGTGATTTAACGCTATTTGATTGGGTGTCTCAGTGGCGAACTGCAAAACACGATGACCTGACCGTAAGAAGTATGTTGGGACGTTTACTGTTTACTGCAGACGATTATCTAAAGAAGGTAGCGGTCTGTTCTGGTGGCGAAAAGAACCGTCTATTATTTGGCAAGTTGATGATGCAAGACACCAACGTGTTAATTATGGATGAACCTACGAATCACTTAGACATGGAAGCGATTGAGTCACTCAACAAAGCTCTGAAAGCTTATGATGGAACCTTAATTTTTGTCAGCCATGACCGTGAATTCGTATCCTCATTAGCCACTAGAGTGGTAGAAATAAAACAACAGACATTAGTTGATTTTCATGGCACCTATGCTGAATATCTAGCCAAACAAGCGTTAGATAACCGCTAGTCGAAACCCTTTAGC